>JAKMGR010000235.1 GCA_022424805.1 Verrucomicrobiales bacterium | reverse complement strand
CCCACCAGCACGAGCTCGGCGGATACGAGACATGGCTCGGAACAAGCAAAATGGAGAGGCAGGCTTCTGTCATTCTGACGAAGCACCTCCTCGAAATGCTGGAGGAGTTGAAGAAGCAGTAGCTTCGACGGTTATGAATGAAGGGAAGGAAATTGCTCCTTCCCACGAAATCACCGCCTCTACTGCTTGTCCCCTGCTGAGGGAGACCACTCTTCCTCTTCTGGAGTGGAGCCTTCCGAGGCTTGATCATCAGAAGGGACCTCTTCCACCCTGATCTCGGCTTCCGCAGCTTCTTCCACCGGAGCCGGCTCTTCAGAGGGAGCCTCCTCGGCGCTGGTTTCAGCTTCAGCAACTTCAGCAACTTCAGCAACTTCAGTTTCAGCGGTTTCAGCTTCGGAAGTCTCGGGAGCTTCCTCTACCTGCGGTTCAGCCTCGGCTGCCCCGCCCTTGTCGGCTGCTTCTCCGGTAAACGCGGTAACTTTCAACTGGTGGCCCATGAAGGACTTCCCTTGCAAAAGTTCGACGGCAGTTTGCGCGCCTTCGACTTCGGAAAATTCCACTTTGAGATCCTGAGTCAGCTTATCAGCGCCTTCGCCAACAGCCTCTTTGCTGGCGACAGCTCCGATTCCGCCGAAAAGATCCTGAATATCCTGATCCGATGCATCAGCATTCACATTGCCAACAAGCAGAATCGGAGATTCCACTTTTTCGATTTCGATCTGGCGAACCTGGCGGCTTTGCTTCTTTTCCTCATCAGCACCACGACCACCACGTCGGTCACGAGGCTTGCGCTCCCGCCGACTTCTATCACCGCGATCTGAGGAGGATGATTCTCTGTGACCGCCCTCGCAGCGAGCGCCCTCGCGGCGACCGCCATCACGATCGCTCCGCGATCTCGAATCACCACGCCGATCATCGCCTGATCGCGACTTCTGCGCCTTGGCTCCTGTGACAAAAATACTGCGCCCCTGGATTTCCTTGTCATTCAACTTGGAGGCCGCAGCCTTGGCTTCCTCCAGCGAACTCATTTCCACGAAAGCAAACCCCTTGGAACGACCGGAACCTCCGTGACGGACAACAGAAGCTTCCTTCACCGTTCCGCTTCCCGAGAAAACTTCATTCAATTCCTCATCTGTTACATCATAACTGAGGTTTCCCACATAAAGACGTGGAATCGTTGGCTCGACGATCTCTGGCTTTCGTCTTGTTCCGCCCTTTTTGGAAGAAGCGGACTTTCTCGACGACAGTTTCCGCGAGCCGGATTTGGGCTTATTCCCCGGATCGATCAGACCAAAGCTGATTGCTTTGAGAAATTTCTGAAAACCAGTCAATTGCGGCTGACGAGGTTGACGGCGACCGCCCCGATTGCCGCCACCCTGACGACTGCCCTGGTTTCGATTTCGAGAGTCGCCACCTTGGGAACTGCGATTTCCTGAACTTCTTCTTCGGGGGCCGCCGCTTCGCGAGCCTCCACGATTACGATTATTTCCTGACGATGATTCAGACATACTTATTCTTTCTTTGCGATCCGACCGTCGGTCGTGATTCTTCCAAATTTTAAAACGGGATATCATCGTCAGCTTCCTGACCATGACCACCTGGAGGCTCGTTCAAGTGCGAAGGAGGAGCGATTTGATCACTGAATCCTCCGTCTGCGGGAGCAGCACTACCTCCGCCAACTTTTTCCAACTTCCAGGCATTGAGGTTCACGTAGTAACGACCGTTGTACTCATTTCCACGGATATCAAAAGTCACTTTGACCTGGTCGTCCGTGTTGAGTCCATCTGTGAGAGCGGTCTTTTCTTTGACGCACTCAAATTTGATCATCTGCGGGTAGTTTCCATCCGCTACTTCCACGACGAATTCTCGCTTCGAGAATCCGCTCGCGAATGTCTGAATTTCGTTAATTACTTTAAGGGTTCCTTCCAATTCGAAATTTTTAGCCATAGGTCTTATTGGGGTGGCGCATTCGATCACCCCGTTTCGACCGAAACGAAAGCGGAAATTTCCCTTTCTTCGCACAGTCGCGAAGGACGGGGATTCTCAAAAAGGGCCCCTAATCACTCTTCGATCAGGTTCGAACCCGCTGGTCTGAACGCCGGAGTCCTCGCGGCATTTCGCTCGCTGATCTGGGTATTCAGAGTGCAGTAGTCATAGGCCCAGCCAATTCCTGCCAGCCCTGCGGTGCACAAATAGAGGATTCCCGTGATCCATTTCCCCATATAAATTCGATGGATTCCGAGAGGCCCCAGAAAGGTCTGGAGAACCCAAGCTACCGTGTAATCGATCGGTCCTTCCTTGTAGCGAAGCTCGGCTTTTTTCTCCATCCCCGGAATCAGGAAAAGGTCGACAATCCAGCCGACGAGAAAAAGTCCGCCTGTGCAAAGCCAGAGAATTCCCGTGAGAGGCTTTCCGAAATAGAATCGATGCGATCCCGTAAATCCAAAAATCCAAAGGATGTATCCGACAGTTTTGCTGTGAGTAGGTTCTCTCATGGGCGAAGAATGCCGCGAATCGCATGGAATACCAATTACAATCCGGGCACAAATTTCGAACGGGTCACCAAATTACACCAGCACATCCTTAACGACATGCCCATGCACATCGGTAAGTCGGAAATCGCGCCCCTGGAAGCGGTGAGTCAGTCTTTCGTGATCAAAGCCTAGCTGATGCAGTATTGTCGCATGCAGATCGTGAACATGAACTTCCTCATCGACCACTTCGTAGCCAAAATCGTCCGTTTTTCCGTAGACTGCGCCCGGTCGAAACCCTCCCCCGGCAGCCCACATCGTAAACGCATCAATATGGTGATCACGCCCGCCAACCTTATTATTTCGCGTTTCCCCCATCGGCGTGCGGCCGAATTCGCCCCCCCAGACAACGATGGTATCTTCCAGCAGCCCTCGTTGTTTGAGGTCGAGAACCAATGCTGCTGACGCCTGGTCGACTTGCTTTGTCACTTTCTCCAGATCCTTGCCCAAAGTCTGCCCTGGACCACCGTGGTGGTCCCAATCGGTATGATACAATTGCACAAAACGCACTCCTCGCTCCACGAGACGACGGGCGAGAAGACAGTTGTTCGCGTAGGAATTTCCTCCCGGAGTTGCTCCATAAAGATCGAGCGTCGCCTGTGATTCCCCTTTTAAATCCATCAACTCCGGCGCACTTGTCTGCATGCGATATGCCATTTCGTAGGCATTGATCCGCGTCGCAATTTCCGGATCGCTTGTCACACCGAGACGCTCCCGGTTCAGCGCGCTGACTGCGTCGACAAAATCTCTCTGCCGCTCTCTTGAAATCCCCTCAGGATTCGCCAGATTGAGAATTGGATCCCCGCTTCCACGAAACGGAACTCCCTGGTAGCTCGATGGCAAAAATCCAGCCGACCAGAGCGCATTGCCGGCACGAGGTCCGCGCGGCCCCGACTGAAGCACAACAAAGCCGGGAAGATCTCGCGACTCGCTGCCAACTCCGTAAGTTACCCACGATCCCATGCTCGGACGCCCCGGCACCTGGAAACCTGTATTCATAAAAAGCTTGGCCGGACCATGATTGAAGACCTCTGTCTTCATCCCGCGAAGCCATGTCACTTCATCAACAATCTTTCGATGATGCGGGAAGAGCTCGCTCAAAGTCATACGCGACTCGCCGTAGTGCCCGAACTTCCGTTCCGAGCCGAGGATTTTAGCATCCTGTCCCAGGAAAGCAAAACGCTTGCCTTTGACCAGAGATTCCGGCGGTTTCTGGCCGTGATACTCACGCAAAGTCGGCTTGTCCTCGAAAAGCTCGAGATGACTTGGCCCACCCGCCATGAACATGAAGATCACGTTTTTGGCCTTGGCCGGGTGATGAGATTTCCGCACCGCCATGGGATCGGAAACCGTCGCAGCCCCTGCCTCCTGATGAAGCATGTCGCTGAGTGCAATGGAACCCAACCCAACCCCGCACTTCTCGAAGAAATGGCGGCGGGTTTCGTATTGAGAAAAATCAGTCATCGTATTGATATTCAAATCTCTACTCCCTCGTAATAAATTCATCCGTGTTCATCAATGCCCGCGCCAAAGCAGACCACGACGCGGCCGTTGCCACCGAGAACGTCTTTGGGTATTCCATTGGAGCCACCTCCCCTGCCCCTTTGTCATCCTTCGCAAAAGCAGCTTCCTGCTTCTCCTGGAATCCGGCAAGCAATTCGAGTTCGTTCTCCGAAGGCTTCCTGGAATAACACAATTCGAACGCGCGGCTGATCCGGTCGCGATTGGCGGAACTATCCGCGCCCTCGACCTCTCGCAACAATCGTCCACCGAGCCCGCGAGCGAGCTCGAACATCCCTTCATCATTTGCCATGGTCAGTGACTGCAGAGGGGTATTCGATCGCACCCGTGCTGTGCAGACACTCTGAAAATCAGGAGAATCGAATGTCGTCAAAAACGGATAGGGAGCACTCCGATAAAACTTCGTGTAGAGAGCACGCCGATAGCGGTTTTCGTCTTTGGCCGCGACCCAATTGACTTTTCTCTGGGTAAACGCGTAAACCCCTTCCGGCTGCGGCGGCATTACACCCGGGCCTCCAAGTTTCGGATGAAGCAAGCCACTCGCCGACAGCGCGGCGTCGCGCACGATCTCGGCGTCAAAACGGATTCGTGCCTGTCGGGCGAGCAAGTGATTGAGCGGGTCCTGCTCCACACCGTTTTCACGATAGGAGGACTGCCGGTAGGTCGCCGAATTGACGATCAAGCGATGGAGTTTCTTCATCGACCAGCCTTTGTTTACGAACCGTTGCGCCAGCCAATCGAGTAACTCAGGGTGCGTGGGAAATGTCCCCTGCGTTCCGAAATCGTTTTCTGTCTCGACAATACCGCGACCGAAGTAGCGCATCCATACCCGATTCACTGTCACTCGCGGAGTCAGCGGATGGTCGGGCCGAACCAACCACCTAGCGAGGTCGAGACGGTTGCGAGGTTTCGCGGCACCCTTTTGCTCCAGCAAGTCCGGGAGAACTGCTGGCACCCCGGGAGCAAGTGCGCCGACCTCCTTATCGTGGCGGAGAAAATCCCCTCGGGTGTGAATGAAAGTCTCCCTCTTGTCCTCGAGATCACTCATCACCATCGTTCTCACCTGAGGCCCGATCCCGAGATCGTTGCGCGCTTTCTCCAGATCTGCGACTGCCATTCGACGCTCGACATCTGCTTTCGCAAATTCGGAGACAAGAAATTTTTTATCTTCGTCGCTCCGCTTTGCTGGATCGATGCGCAGCCTTGTCAGGATCTTTTCATCCTTCATCGGGGCAGGCGCGGTAGCTGAAATATCCAAGGCAAAACGACCGATGTTGTAATTCGAATTCTTTTCGTGTCGTAGAATCACCTCGACGGGTTCTCCGGAACCAATTGGCTCGGCAAAAGTGAATTGGATCTCGTGCTCGGCATTCATTTTCACTCCGGGTTCCGTACCCTTGCCAATATTAATCGCCCAACCGGTGTCCGGATTTCCATCGATCGTAAACGCTCCGGAAAAACCAGGCTGCGCGTGATCGTGCTCGGCATGTTTAACCACTAGCGGATTGCCTCCCTGTAAAAATTCGACACGAGTTAGAACAATATTCCCGTTCGAGGCGAGGCCCGGACCATTTTTGGGCAAGGATTCGTGAGGAAGTAACTTGAGTCGCAATGCCCCTACCGGCTTCCCTTTCGTTGGCACCTTCACTCGATAGACTTCATTCGGTCCAGCATCGGAAACAATGAGAGAATGATCCTCAAGCATTTTCATCCGTCCTCCCCCTTCCGCGAGAAAGGTAGCGGGCTTGACCCGTTTCCAATCCGCAATCACTTCGGAAATCGTCAACTCAAGCAACGCTTTCTCCCACTGGCTCTGCCGCTCCACCTTGGTCGCGTTGAGCGTCGTCAGCCTTGCTTTGGCAGCGTCCACCTTGGCAATCAACTTCGGGTCCGGATTCTTGAGGAACAACTCCCCTTCCCCGACCTCCACCGTTGCTCCGGTGTTGTTGATGTCCGTCCCTTGATTGAAGAAAGCGAACATCTCGAAGTATTCCTTGTGCGTGATCGGGTCGAACTTGTGGGTGTGACACTGCGCACATCCCAAAGTCAGTCCAAGCCAGACAGCACCGGTCGTATTGATCCGATCGACCATTCCCTCGTTTCGAAACTGTTCATCGTCGGTGCCACCTTCCTGATTGATGAGCGTATTTCGATGAAAGCCGGTTGCGACGAGAGTTGCTTTGTCAGGGTTCGGCAACAGGTCACCCGCGATTTGTTTGATCGTAAACTGGTCAAAAGGAAGATCCTCATTGAGCGAACGAATGACCCAATCTCGATACGGCCACATGACACGTTCTCCATCGATGGTGTATCCGTTAGAGTCCGCGTAGCGCGCTTGATCCAGCCAATGCCGCCCCCAACGCTCTCCGTAGTGCGGCGAAGCCAGCATCTCGTCAACAAACGAAGTTACCGCCGCGTCGGCATCAACTTGATACTGTTGAATGAAGGACCCAACCCTGTCAGGTGCCGGGAGCAACCCTGTTAGGTCGAGAGATATGCGGCGCGCAAGAGTGGCAGGAGCCGCCTCCGGTGAAAGGGAAAGACCTTCCTGCTCCAATCGAGCTAGAATAAAACGATCGATCTCATTTTTGGCACCCGCTTGATTTTTCACCTTCGGAATTTCTCCCGGCGTAACAGGTTCAAAAGCCCAATGACCGGAATACTCGGCGCCCTCATCGATCCATTTTTGCAGCAGCTCCGCCTCCTCCTTCGTGACTGGCTTTTTCACCTTTGGCGGAGGCATGACCTCGTCCGGATCTGAAACGAGAATGCGGGCGATCACTTCGCTCTCGGCCGACCTCCCAGGAACAATTGCCCCGGCGCCTGTCGCCGACTCTCTCTGATCAAGACGCAGCTTTGCCTTCAGCGTTTCTTCATCTGGTCCATGGCACTGGAAACACTTGTCAGCCAGAATCGGACGAATCTGACGATTGAAATCAACAGTATCCTCAGCCGTCGCAATGACGACGGGAAGGACCATCACGATCAGCGCTGTCGATAATTTTTCCATGGGGCTGCTACAATAACTAAAATAGAGAGCGAACTCTATCTACGTAAAGGCGTGTCCGCGTCAGTTCGATCCCTTGACGCAACACGACCAATCCTGTCGAGTTGAGTCGATCATGCCAACAGAACCCCAAACACTTCGCTGCGATGTCCTCGTAGCCGGAGGCGGTCCCGCTGGCGTTCCATGCGCCCTCGCCGCAGCTCGAAACGGAGCACGCGTGATCCTTTGTCAGGACCGGCCCGTTCTCGGCGGCAATGCATCGAGCGAGGTTCGAATGCATATTGTCGGCGCGAACGGAACGGGAAAATTTGACCGCGGCGAGGAGCTAATCACCGAAGCAAGGGAAGGCGGAATCATCGAAGAAATTCGACTCGAAAATTCTGTGAAAAACCCGCAACGCTCCGCCTCGGTTTTTGACCTCATTCTCTACGACCTCTGCCGTTCAGAGCCGAATCTGGATTTGATGCTGAACACTTCCGTCGTCCGTGCCGAAACGGAAGATTCAAAGATCACCGCAGCAATCGCAGTGCGGCAGTCGACAGAAGATCGATTTCGAATCGAAGCCGCAAGCTTTGTCGATTGCACGGGAGATGGACGACTCGGTGCTGAGGCCGGTGCTGCCTTCATGGAGGGGCGCGAGGCGGTCGGGACATTCGGAGAGAAACTCGCCCAGCCCGAAGCAGACAATCAGCGACTCGGCTCGACGATCCTTTTGCAGGCGCGAAAGCACGACCGGAAAATGCCATTCGAGGCCCCTTCATGGGCTCGCGAATTCTCCCGCGAGGAACTCCGCCTCCGTCTCTACGCGACACCAGGCGAAGAAGAACCCACTCACGAATACGGCTATTGGTGGGCCGAGTGGGGCGGAACGCTCGACACCATCAAAGACAATGAAACCATTCGCGACGAGCTTCTCGCCGTCACTCTCGGTATCTGGAATCATATCAAGAACGGCCCCGCTGCCGACGACTTCCAGGCCGAAAACTGGGCGCTCGACTGGATTGGTTTTCTTCCCGGGAAACGAGAAAGTCGACGTTTCATCGGGCAACACATCCTGACAGAACAGGATGTCCTGACGAGCCAGCCATTCCCTGATGCCATTGCCTACGGAGGCTGGTCGCTCGATTTGCACCCACCTGAGGGGATCGATGCTCCTGATATCGAACCCTGCGTGCAAACTCCCGTTCCCAAACTCTACGACATTCCCCTGCGATGCTGTATCGCCCGCGACGTCAGCAATCTCCTTTTTGCAGGACGCAATATCTCGGCAAGCCATGTCGCATTTTCTACAACCAGAGTCATGGCCACCTGTGCAACGGTGGGCCAGGGAGTCGGAACGGCTGCGGCGATTGCCGCAAAACGTGAGATTCTTCCCGCCGAGCTTCCCGAGAGCGCATCCGCTTTAGCCGATATTCAGCGAAGCTTGCTGCGAGACGACGCCTATTTGATCGGTCGGAATGTCATGGCAGCAAATGATGCCGTTCCGCATGCCGAAATTACGGCATCGAGCGAACAGGAGAATGGCTCCGCCGTCCTTGTTCGTTCCTCGCAATCTCGATCCATCCATGGCCAATCGGGGGCACCAGGCGACCGCTGCGAGGCAGGTGTACATCGATGGATTTCCGATCCTGAAGAAGGCTTTCCCGCATCGATTTCCCTCCAATGGCCCAACAAGATTACGATCACGGAAATCAATCTAGTTTTTGATACTGGAATGCATCGACATCTTACCTTGAGCCATCACGATGGATACACTTCCAAAATGATCTGGGGCCAACCCCAGCCAGAAACCGTTAGCGACTACTCGATCGAAGTGAGAGAAAAAAAGGAATGGGAAACCCTCGTCGAAGTGACCGACAACTACCAGCGACAGAGGCGACATCACCTTTCCGCCCCGAAAGCTGTCCGCGGGCTCCGCATCATCGTGCGGGCTACCAACGGAATCGACCACGCCCGTATCATGTCATTGCAGGTGAATGCGTTGGAATTTGGCTAGACTTCCGAAAAGCCAATTCCCAAGATCGCCAAATATGGCCGCAATCGATTGGATCATACTCGCCGTCTACGCTCTCTCCACAATCGGACTGGGATGGTACTTCGGCCGAAAACAGGAAGACACCTCGGAGTATTTCGTCGGTTCAGGGGCGATGAACCCCCTGCTGATTGGCGTTTCACTTTTTGCCACCCTGTTGAGCACGATCAGCTACCTCGCGATCCCCGGGGAAATTGCAGGAAAGGGTCCGGCCATCATGTGGAACTACCTGATGTATCCCCTCGTGTTTGTCTTGATGGGATTCGTCATTCTGCCTGTATACATGAGGCAGCGAGTCACCAGCGCCTACGAGTTACTGGAGGAAAAACTCGGGCTCAGCATTCGCCTCCTCGGTGGCGCCATGTTCCTCGCGCTTCGCCTCGTCTGGATGTCTCTGCTCATCTACATGACCTCCAAGGCCATCGCGACAATGATCGGAGTCGACGACAAATACATCCCCTGGATCGTCCTAGTCACCGGAGCCTTTGCGATCACCTACACGTCACTTGGCGGACTGCGCGCTGTTGTAATCACAGATACCCTACAAACCCTTCTGCTCTATGGCGGTGCTTTGTTAGTCATCGGAACAGTCACCTGGAAAATGGGTGGTTTCGGATGGTTTCCTACGGAGTGGAAAAGCGATGTCTGGGACGAACAACCCTTCTTCAGTTTCGACCCCTCCACTCGAATTACGATTGTGGGTTCGATGCTTTCGATGCTTCTCTGGATGATTTGCACCTCGATGGGAGATCAGGTCTCAATCCAGCGATTTATGTCTACTAAAGACGCCAAGACGGCGCGCAAGGCCATCGGAATGCAACTGACGGTAGGCCTCGTCGTCGGTATCACTCTGGGGTTTGTTGGCTTTGCTCTGCTGGGATATTTCGACGCCACCCAGGATCTGCTTCCCAAGGAAGGCTCGCTCAAGGATCAGGCCGACCAACTCTTCCCCCATTTCATCGCATTCCACCTCCCTCCCGTCGTGACCGGCCTGGTTGTGTCAGGGCTTTTTGCCGCGGCGATGTCCAGTGTCGACTCGGGGGTAAATTCAATCACAGCTGTTGTTGTAACCGACTACCTTGACCGTTTTGGCAAAAAGCCAGAAACAGAGGAAAAACATCTCCGCTTTGCCCGCTGGCTCGCGGTCGCGATTGGTGCCATCGTCATCGGACTGAGCACAGTTGTGGGCAAAGTGCAGGGCAACTTTTTCGAAGTCACTAACAAGATCGTAAACTTGCTAACCGTTCCAATCTCGTTGCTCTTCTTCTTTGCTTTATTTGTTCCCTTCGCGAATGCCAAGGGGGTCTGGATCGGGACGTTTTGCAGCGTCACCGTCGCTATTCTTGTCGCCTTTTCCGGTGACTTATTCGGCGTAGATCCAGAGACCGGCTTTGCCCCCGTCAGCTTTCAATTGATCTCACCATCGGCTCTCATCGTTGGACTTGTTGTCGGATTGATCGCCTGCAAAATCTTTGCTCCGACACCAAATTTGGAATCATGAAACTATTTCCGCTACTCACTTTACTACTTCTCATTGCAGCCTGCTCGCCAGTCACAGATGACGGCCTATCCTTCGATGAATCATCGCATGAGACATGTCTAACGGTTTTGCGAGACGGGCTGAATGCTAAGGGAGAAGATGATTTCTGGGCTTCCATCCACGCTGCTGAAGCGCTAACCCTTGCGGGAAAGGAAGACGAAGTGCGAGCCTTTCTCGAACCCAAACTGGAAACAGAAAAGGACGATCAAAAGCGAGTTGGTATTTCCCGCGAACTGGTCCGGGCAGGCGATCGGGAGAAAGCGGAGATCATGCTTGGCATTCTGAAGGGCGACAATCGACACGGCTTTGTCCACGCCGCAGAGAGCCTATACAAAGTGGGATTTGATGGCGACGAAGCTCCGCTTGTGATGCATTTTCAATCCAACGACGATCCACGCCTCCTTCTCATGACTGCTGCGGCTCTCGCGAAGCACGGCAGCCCCGAAATGAAGAAAGAGGGATTCGCTACCCTTCGATCTGTTTTAGAAAAGGAAAGCGACCCTGCAACCTATCGTCTTCCGGCCTGGGTTCTCGGTCGCATTGGAGACAGCTCCGATATTCCACGAATCAGGGCACGAATTCCCGACACAGACGATCCACTCGTTGAGGCATTTCTTTATCACTCCATCGGCCTTCTCGGAGATGAAGAGGGTTGCAAAAAAATCCTGACCAACCTGCAATCAGACGATGCTGCAATTCGCACCTATGCGGCTGTGTTCGCTGGAGAATCAGGCATTACAGAAGCAGCACCTTTCCTGACAAAACAACTCGAAGACGAAAATCTCGATGCCCGTATCCGCGCCGCACAGGCACTCATCGTTCTCTCCCAATAATTTTACCTCTATGAGAAAATCCAAAACCCTAGCTCGCATCCGTGCTGGCGAACACGTGCGAACCTGCGTTCTCGGCCACTACATTCCCGCCTACATCTGTCATGCTGCACGGGCAGGATATGATTGCATATGGCTAGACCTTGAGCATCGCGCCCTGACAATTCACCAGAATCAGGCCCTCTTCGCTTTTTCCCACCTCTACGATATCGACATCATGGTCCGGGCCCCGACCCTGGAGAAGACCGGACTCTACCGGTATCTGGAAGATGGCGCTGCCGGACTGATGATTCCTCACGTCTCCACCGCAGAAAAAGCAAGAATGCTGGTCGATTCCGTAAAGTTCCCTCCCCTTGGAGATCGCGGGATCGATAACGCCGGTCTCGACGCCGATTTTCACATTCACGATCCCGACGAATACGTCGAATGGGTGAATCGGGAGACCTTCCTCTGCGTGCAAATCGAAACGCCGGAAGCGGTTCACAACATCGATGAGATCGCTGCTGTGGAAGGCGTCTCTATTGTCTTCGTCGGCCCCGGCGACCTCGGCCTGCGTCTTCGCCAGAGCGGTGAGATGACGCTCGACGAAGCGTGGGACAAAGTTGCCGCCGCCTGCAAGAAACACGGCAAGGCTTTCGGCGGCCCTGCCATGCCTCAATCGGAGATGCAAAAGCGTCACGAGATGGGTGCGCAGTTCCTCGTCAATGCCAGCGAATTCGGAGCCTTCTCGCAGGCCCTTGCTGAAAACGTCAAGCAGTTCGATGAGCTCACCTGATGATTTCCGGCTCGATGGGAAACGCGCCCTCGTAACCGGGGCCGGACGTGGCATTGGGAAAGGCTGCGCAATCGAACTCGCAGAAGCTGGGGCGGAGCTGATTCTCAACGACCACCCCGGCAGCGAGGAGCTCGCTGAAACCGCCGCCAAAATTCGAGATCTCGGCTCCCCCTGCCATGCGATCGAGGCCGATGTTTTTTCCCGCGACGGCATCGACAATCTCGTCGCGCAGGCAGTCGAATTGGCCGGTGGTATCGACATCCTAGTCAGCAATCCGGCCCACGGAAAACGCGGGGGCTTTCTCGATTTTCCAGCAGAGGAGTTTGACCG
>JAKMGR010000234.1 GCA_022424805.1 Verrucomicrobiales bacterium | reverse complement strand
GGCTTCCGGGGGCGACGGTCGCGCCGACTCCGGTGGCGGCGCTGCTCCACGCGGTTGCTGTTGTGAAGGTGGGGGTTTTCTGCGTGATCCGCGTCGTGACCAGCGTCTTCGGCACTGACCTTCTGGATGAGATCGATGCCCATCTTGTTCTCTGTTGGGTGGCCGCCTTTACGGTGGTTGCCTCGTCGCTCATCGCAATGAGCCAGGATAACTTGAAGCGCCGCCTTGCCTTTTCCACGATTGGTCAACTGTCATACATCGTGCTCGGCGTCGCTCTGCTGACGCCACATGCCGTACAGGGGAGCATGATGCACATTGCGATGCACGCCTTCGGCAAAATCACGCTCTTCTTCTGCGCCGGGGCGATCTTTGTGGCGACAGGGAAAAAATATATCAGTCAGCTCAACGGACTCGGCAAGGTGATGCCATGGACGATGGGAGCTTTCGCGATCGGAGCGATGAGTGTGACCGGCCTGCCGCCAACGGGCGGGCTGCTCAGTAAAATTTACCTGATCTGGGGCGCTGCCGATGCGCAGCAGTTCGCTCTGCTTGCCGTTTATCTCATCAGCTCGATTCTGAACGGAGTTTACTTTTTCCCCATCGTCTATCGCGCCTTTTTCAAAAAGGGGGACACGGGACTCGACGCGTCCGGCATAGAGGAAGCTCCGCTTGCCTGTGTTCTTCCCCTGACTATCACTGCCGCAGGATCTGTATTGCTCTTTTTCTTCCCTGGATTGCTGTTTGATCTGACTGCACTGATGCTTCCGGGCGGAGAGTGAAATTGGTAAAAAATAGAAAACACGAATGAAAGAGAATGGAACACGAACAGCCACGAATCACTTGGGTGAATTCGCGCTGATTCCTTTTCATTCGTGGGAGCGAATCGAATTTGTGGTTTTACCCAGCAATTTTTAAACCATGGCCAGTCATTCCAACAGCGACGAACCACTTCAGGAATTGAAGCATGATGCCGTTCCCGGCTACCTCAAGGCATTCACGATTGCCTTTGCCATCATGGGGATCTACCTCGCCGTGATTCTGATCTCTTCGCCCGGTCACGCAAAGAAACACGGGTATGGCGACAAAGACCACGCCCGCGAAACGAAGCACTGATGAAAGACAATTCTCCCCAGAGCGACGAATCGCCCGGCTGGTTCGATCGCAAAGAGAACGTGAAGAAGGTTCTCGTCGGCCTATATATCGGTTGCGGTCTGCTTCTGCTGATCGATCTGATCTTTCGTATCGTCGGCTTTGATAAGCATCCCTATTTCAAGTGGGAGCAGTGGCCCGGTTTTTACGCCGTCTACGGATTCGTTGCCTGTGTCCTGCTAGTGCTGGTGTCGAAATACATCCTGCGCCCGCTCGTAATGCGGGGCGAAGACTATTACGAGAAACTCGAGAAAAAGTCAGAAGAGAAAGGGGGGGTAAACGATGCCTGATGTTGTCCCTCCAGCGTTTTTGTTTTTGTTAGGAGCCCTCGTGGTCGCCTTTCTCCCCGGGCGGCTGCGCCAGGTGGTTGCTCTCATCATTCCTGTAATCGGACTGATCAACTACACGCAGATCACCGAGGGGCTTCACTGGACGATCTCTCTCATGGATTTCGAACTCATTTTTGGTCGGGCCGACCGATGGAGTTTGATCTATCTGAATATTTTCACAGTCCTGTCCTTCATCGGGATTCTCTATATCATCAACGACAATCGTCGACTCGACCTCTCCGCCGGATTGCTCTACGCCGGCAGCCCGATGGGCGTCGTTATGGCGGGTGATCTCATCACTTTGTTCTTTTTCTGGGAAATGCTCACGCTGGGTGCCGTTCTTTGCATTCTCGGCCGCAAAGCGCCCGAGGCCGGAAAAGCGGCTTACCGCTATGTTGTCGTTCACGTGTTCGGTGGCGTGATTCTCCTTGCCGGAATCATGATCCACCTCGCAACGGGAGGCTCAGTCGCCTTCGATAAGATCGCCCTTTCTGGACCTGGGGCATGGCTCATCTTTATTGGATTTGGAATCAACTGCGCCTGGCCCATTGTTGGTGCCTGGCTGACCGACACTTATCCTGAGGCATCCATCGGCGGAGTCGTCTTTATGGCGACCTACACTACGAAGACAGCTGTCTACGTGCTCGCCCGTTGTTTTCCCGGAGAAGAAACTCTCCTCTGGATCGGGATGGCGATGGCAACGATTCCGATTTTCTACGCCGTGATCGAAAACGATCTCCGCCGCGTTCTCGCCTACAGCCTGATCAACCAGGTCGGATTCATGGTCGTTGGAGTTGGGCTAGGCACCCCGCTCTCCCTCAACGGAACCGCCGCACACGCCTACTGTCACATTCTTTACAAGGCCCTTCTTTTCATGTCGATCGGATCGGTGCTCTACCGGACCGGGAAGTCGAAAGCTACCGAGCTGGGCGGGCTCTATCGCTGCATGCCGTGGACCTGTATTTTTTGCTGTATCGGCGCCGCGAGCATTTCTGCGTTTCCGTTTTTCAGCGGATTTGTGAGCAAGTCGATGATCATGAGCGCAGCGGCATCGGAAGGAACTGTTGCGACTACCGTAATCTGGCTCGCTTTGCTCTTCGCTTCCGCCGGCGTCTTTCACCATGCGGGAATCAAGATTCCCTTCTTCGCCTTCTTTTCCCACGACTCCGGACTGCGCTGCAAGGAAGCCCCAGCGAACCAACTGCTCGCCATGGCAATTGCCGCGTTTCTTTGCATTTTCGTTGGTACCTTTCCGAACGCGTTCCTCTACCAGATGTTGCCCAACCCCGAGGCCAGCTACGAGCCCTACACGGTGGGACACGTCACGGATCAATATGCCCTGCTGCTCTTCAGCGCTCTCGCGTTTACGCTTCTGATGCGCGCCGGGTTGTATCCCGCTGAGATCCGCTCAACCAATGTCGACTTTGATTGGCTTTATCGACGCGGCGGATCGCTGGTCTATCGAGTCTTCGACAAAAGCCTCAATGCCATCAACTCCGGAGTGAAAAAATTCGTCGTTGGCGGAGTGATTGGGCACGTATCGAACTTCTTTGAATCAGGGGCTTCAAGACTTGCGGCCTGGATTCTCATCCCCGTGTGGATGGTGGCAGGCTACTCGCCGGAAAAAATCGAAGAAAGTCACCAGTCGCTTTTCAAACGAGCCAAACGCGGCGCCTTCCCAATTGGTATCACTGTGTTTTTTGCCGTGGTCCTGCTTGGGCTGCTTTCGCTGATCGTGCTTTTGAATTCGTGAGCTATTCTGCAACACCTTCGAGGTAGATGACGGTTTCGTTGCTGTCGGCGAGGTGACCGGGTTTTTCGGCGACACCGCCTGAATCGATAAAGTCCTTTCCCACGCTGTAGATACGGAGATTTTCCGCATCGTAGCGAAGGGGGCTCCGTCCATCAGATCGATGGAGATGGCGTCAAGATAATCAGGGACAAGGACGTCGAGGGAGTCGAAAAAGTTTGGTCGGAAAAATAGACACAGGAGAGGGTAGCGAGAGTGGAAGGCGCTCGAGGAAAGTGAATTGATGATGACCGAGTCGGGGAATCCTGCGTCGTGTCCGTTTCGAATTTGAACGGACGCATCACGAATGGTGAGGTTGCTGATAGCCAGATTTGATCGCTTTCGGCGGGAGCCTCCCGGTAATCCTGATCGACCTGCTGGGATTTCGCATTCGCTTCGGAAACCCTCGATGGTAAGATGTTGAAGTTTCTTTGTAGGGGAGAGGACCGAGAGCATGGCGATGTTGGCGTCGAGTGTATCGACTTAGCAACTCCACCCGGACGCTTCGAGGCGCAAACCTTGAAGAGACACGACATCAGTGCGGGCGCTCCCGGACAACTCGTCGTAGGTCATTTTCACGCCTTGCTTGCTCAGTTGTTTTTGTGTGATGCCGCCAATGATGTTCCCGAAGAAAAAGGTATTCGCGACCAGCAGCAAGACGAGCAGAGAACCGAGAATAATAATCAGAATGTTTCGAGTTCGTTTGGAAATTCGCCTTTTCGAAGGTCTCTTACCAGCAGGTTTCCGTTTCGTCAGAGCCAGCCCGACCAGCCCTATCCCGAGTGAGGCTTCGAGCAGAATGAGAATTGGCGCGACAAGCGCTGTAATCCCCAGAGCCATCGCCCCGATCGCGGGATTGAATCCAGTCGCCGAATCCGCTTCGCTGCAGGGATGAATCGACGCTGCCCTTTTCTTTTCCCCCTTTTGTTCGCTGCCCTTTTTTTCTCATTATCCATGAATGCCGAAGAATACGTCGCCATCTACGACGAAGCGGATGTCCCGGCTTACGATCTGCCTGATCCGCTCGTGTTCGAGAATGGCGAGAAAGT
>JAKMGR010000228.1 GCA_022424805.1 Verrucomicrobiales bacterium | reverse complement strand
CAAGCAAGTCCGAGCTCTAGAATTCCCTGGACGAGAAACTGCGGAGCAATATTGCGCTGCTCGCGATTGTCAAAAAGTTCCTGAATTGAGCCAACACCTTCGTCGATGCGACCCAGTTTCATCAGCGCAGCGCCATATCGAAGCTTGAAGCTCGGGAAAATTTGCTTCAGCTCTTCCGGTGCCGGATCGCTGGCGATGTATTCATCGTAAAGCCGGATTGCCTCACCCGGGTTGCCCATTTGAGCTTCGCAGAAACCGAGCTGGAATTTGGCAAGGTTGGCACGGGGATTTTGGGACTTGATCGGAGACTCGACTCGTTCCGCAATTTCGTCCGCAGTAATGCAGGTGGTGAACGCATCCTTGGCATCATTCCAGCGCTGCTGCGGGAGCAGAGTGATTCCGTAGTCAAAGTAGAATCCCCCAGCCTGAGCACCGTAATCCTCGAACAGAGTTTCCATACCACCGGAAAGATCGAACATCTTTTCGAAGGTTTTCGAAGCCTCTTCATATTGCCCACCCATACTGAACTCACCAGCCTTCTGGTAAAGAGCTTCTAGGCTGACATCTTCCTCATCCTGAGCGAACAGCTTCGCTTCCGGAAAAATCACGGCGGTGACGGCAAATAGGGACAAAACCCTGAACATCCAATGGTTTTTCATTCTAACAAAAACAGAAAATTAGTAGTTCGATCCAAAATCGACAAAGTTGACATTTTTAATTTCGAGCCCGGCGAGACAGTTCGTCAAATAAATGAAACGCTGTACCGGGACAGCGTCAGCAGCTTCGACCTCGATGGGCGGCGACCCCTCGGTATCGAAGACCCGATAAGCATCACGATAGGTGAGGAGACGATCCTCGAGATGGATGAGCTTCCGGACTTCAGGATCCGTGTCGAACACCTCGTCCTTCATCGAAACAACTCCAGCTGCATCGACGACAATTCTGGGAGTTGGCATGATTGGCGTATAAGGATCGGTAGTAACACCCGGAGGAGTCATTGTGAGGTTCAAATCCCCCGCTTTCGGATCCAGAGTCGAGGTGATCAGGAAATAAATCAGGAGAAGAAAACTAACGTCGATGAGGGACGAGATATCGAGGGCTCCGGACTCTTCCCCGTTACGGGCTTGCTGCTTCCTGAATCTGCGTCTGATCATTCTTTCTCCATGGTCTGAGTGTGACCACGGACCGGACCAAACAGGGTTGGGTCTGTGACCAAACAGGGTTAGGTCAACGATTCAACAGGGTTTATTCGTCTTTAAACCCGGTAATTGTGACATTACGTATATCGACCTGTTTGTCCGACAAAGCGTTCAAAACGTCGACAAATCTTTGTCCCTTGGAGGCATCATCTGCGGCGATAATGACCATGGGTTGGGAATCGGTGAGGCGCGCGCTCTCCGCATAGGTGCGAAGGCGATCGAGCAGCAAAGGAACTTCGTGATTATCGATATCGGTATCAAGAACCTCATCGTTGAGCACGATATGACCGGAACTGTTCACCTCGACGGTCATCTGATCAATCTCCACCTCAGAAGGAGAAGACGATGTATTCGTCGGCATAGTCATGCCAAGATCGGCCTCTTTCGGGTCGAGCGTCGATGTTACAAGGAAGTAGATGAGAAGCAGGAAACTGACGTCAATCAATGACGACATATCCAATTCCGGATTCTCTTCTTTGGGAGCTTTTCTGCGTGCCATGTATTCAGGTCCTGGAATCGATTAATCTTTATCGACAACGTAGCTTCCGAAGATAACTTCGAAGACACCTGCTTCTCCAGCAGCTTGCACCACCTTTTTGATTTCGCGGGTATCAACGGTTTTGTCAGCGCGGAGGTGCAGCCGTGTTGGCCTTACTCCCGCATCATCATTTCGGAGACGAATCTGATCGACATAGTCGGTGATCGCTTCAGAAGTCGTAAATTCGTTGCCTGGATCTTCTCCAAATACCCGCCCGTCATCGAGAACGTTGACGACAACCCGCCCAGTCGCATTCTCTGCGACCTTCGCGTTTTTCGCCGTAGGCGGTTTCACCCGCTTATCGATCTGCACGATGATGAGGTGAGAGCTGACCATAAAGAAAATGAGCAGCAGGAAGACGAGATCGATCATCGACGACATATCCATCGTCATTTCCTCTTCATCGAGGGCTTCGATGGCGGCTTGCAACTTCTCGGAGGCCATTTCTCAGGGGAGGGAGGTATTTAAAAAACGAAGTTCGTAGTGCTTTTCAGCTTAGCTGTTCAGCGCAGCTTTTCGCTTACCCTTCGGAGATACCTTCTGGTACCTTCGCGAGTTGCTGATCGGCGTTCACAGTAGCAACGGCGAGATCGAGCCCCTCAGTTGCAGTCTCTTGAGCTTCGCCCACGAGCTTGTTGAACTTGTTCTTAAAAACGTAGAAACAGAAAATACTCGGAATCGCGACCACAAGTCCACCAGCCGTGGTCATCAGCGCAAGCGAGATGTTACCGGCGAGCTCACTGGGGTTCGCGCCACCGCTGAGTCCCATCGTATCAAACGCGAGAATCATACCGGCAACCGTTCCGAACAGTCCGATCATCGGAGCTGCCTGAGCGATAACGGAGAAGTATCCAATCCAAGACATGTAACGGGAATTTTCCCGGATTGAGAAATCAGCAATGGAGTCCTCAACTTTTCCGCGACCGAGGGTCTCGGGGTCAGTAGCGTCGACAAGAGGAAAGGAGGTTGCGGCCATACGACCGAGGTAGGATGGATCCTGCGCAGAAGCATCAATCGCACTGCGAACACGAACGTCTGCCATGTTGGCAAGGATTTCGTCCTTCAGGGCAGGCGGGCAGAACTTCTTCTTGGAAAGCTGAAGCGCATTGAACACTGCCAGTGTGATCATGAGGATCGAGAGGATAAAGATCGGATACATGAACGGGCCGGCATCCACGATCTTATCCATGAGAGTTTTCTTTTCGCCCTCAGCAACACCTTCGGCGGCTTCCTGAGCCATGGCGTCGGGAGCGATTAGGACGAGCAATACAAAAATACCGACCGCAAAAACAGCGCGCCGGTTACTCAGAATTCGTCGGAGAAATGACATGGTTTGTAACATTAGTAGGTTGGTTTTATCTTTGGTAAAGTGGCAGGGCATGTTCTTGGGACAATTCGCTAATACTGTAAAGGAAAAAAATTCAATTTCCGAGAAGATTTCTTCAATTCTCGTCTTCGGAGGTTTCTTCAGACTCGGTGATCTTCAAAAACACTTCTTCGAGCGAGTCGTCATCCTTGTCTCGCGAGGCCGACATAATCTCCTCAACGGAACCGAGTTCAAGCAGGCGCCCATAATTGATGATACCGACTCGATCAGCCAATTCCTGAGCCACATTGAGCAGGTGGGTAGAGAGAAAAATCGTCACCCCTGCTTCGCTGCGGGCTTTTAATTCCTCTTTTACAACGCGAGCATTTTTCGGATCGAGTCCTACCATGGGCTCATCGATCACGATTACCTCGGGGTCGTGGAGCAAGGCAGATGAGATCGCAAGACGCTGACGAGTCCCGTGACTGAGGTTCTCAATACGCTGTCGGCTGCAGGAAATCAGGGAGAATTGCTCCATCAGTTCAGGCGTGCGTGCTTTTGCCTTCGCTGGATCGACCTCAAACAGTTCGGCGATGAATGCCATAAATTCGAGCGGCGTGAGCTTGTCGTAAAACTGCGCCACATCGGGAATGTAGCCAATGCGCCGCTTTGCTTCGAGTGGGTCTTCCTGGATATCGAAGCCACAGATTTTCGCGAATCCCGCCGACGGTTTCATGAGGCCGGTGAGCAATTTGATCGTCGTTGTTTTCCCTGCCGCATTCGGTCCGAGAAAGGCG
>JAKMGR010000215.1 GCA_022424805.1 Verrucomicrobiales bacterium | reverse complement strand
GATGTGGGTGAAGCAGCGGCTGAAGTTTTTCCAGAGCCAGGTACCCCGACGATTCTTCATCGTGCCGAAGTGGTTCGCGACGCCGAAGCAGAAGACAGCCCTCTCGAGAAGCTCGGACAAAGATTGTTCGGCAAAAAACGTCCGCCCCGCCAGCCTGCTCCAGCGGAGTAATTAGGGCGATCGGACAGGCTTGAATAGAAAAGCCTGGCGCAATCCGCGGTTTGAGCTGATCCGGTGGCGCGGCAAACGAGTCGAACCAAACGCCATTCTCTAATTATGGTAATTATACTACCGAAGCGTTCCGTTTATGAAGAATGCATCGCTGATACTATCACTACTATTTTGCGTTACTTCTTCGTGGTCTCAAATTTCTCCGAGAGTAGAAAACACGTCTCTCAATATGCCGGCAGAGATGTTTTCCTCTGTGGTTTATGAGTTGGAAAATATTAATACGGGAGAAATTGGGCACCCTATGGCTTTGGTCTCGCCCCCTCGGGACGATCGGCTGTTTGTCGTTGATTGGGCGGGGATTGTCAGAGTAATTGATGATCTGAATTCTCCCTCACCGTCAGTATTCCTCGACATCAGCGACAGAGTCGAAAGTGATTTTCTGGAGGAGGGGCTTCTCGGATTAACTTTCCACTCCAAATTTACAATATTGGATTGAAACACGAGATATTGCCCATTGTTCGACAAGGAAGGGCGGTCTGATCCCCCGTTCCCTCGTGTGCCGTTCGTGAGGCGAGGATACAGATCTGTGCCCCGTTGGCAGTGGAAGAGAGGATCCCGAGCAATAGAATGGTGACAAAGGGAAGAGCTTTATAAAGCACAAGGCAGTCTGCCGCGCCAGGCAGCGTTTCCCTCGTCAAAAATGGACATATTTCAAGCCCATCGGAATGCAAGTGGATCAGCTTGCGAGTGCCTGCTCTTTCTTCGGAAGGTGTTGCAGGGCTTTCTCAACGGCTGCATCGGCTGTGATACCGTGCTTTTCACGGAGAATGTCCACTCTGCCGTGCTCGACGAACTCGTCGGGCCAGCCGATACGTTCGACGCGTGTATTGATTCCGGCGTCGTGCAGGTGTTCGATCACGGCAGCTCCAAAGCCGTTGTGAAGAACGTGATCTTCGAAGGTCATGATCACGGGACACTTTTCCGCAAAGCTCTCGATGCAGGCCCCGTCGAGTGGCTTGATCCAGCGCGGATTGATCAGGGCAACCGAGTAACCCATTTCTTCGAGGCGTTCTTTCGTCTCAACAGCGATCTCATAGAGATGGCCGAGACCAAAAAGAGCGATGTCGGCGCCATCGGAAACGACTTCAGCTTTTCCAATTTCCAGAAGCTTCGGTTCTTCTTTCGGCTCGACTCCCATGCCGGCTCCCCGTGGGTAACGAATCGCAATCGGGCCGTCATCGTAATTCGCCATCGTCCAGAGCATGTCGATAAACTCGTCTTCATCTTTCGGCTGCATGAAGACCCAGTTTGGAATGTGTCGCATGAAGCCTATGTCAAAGAGACCGTGGTGAGTGGGGCCGTCGTCCCCACTGAGTCCGGCGCGATCCATACAGAGGCGAACAGGTAGATTCTGAATCCCGATATCGTGCACGGCCATGTCATAGGCGCGCTGGAAGAAGGTCGAATAGATCGTCAGGAAAGGCTTCAGTCCCTGAACGGCCTGTCCACAGGCGAAAAGAGCGGCGTGTTCCTCTGCGATTCCGACATCGTAGTAACGCTCTGGAACTTGCTTCTGAAATCCGACGAGTCCGGTTCCGCTAGGCATGGCAGCAGTGACGGCGACGATTTTTTCGTCTTCGACAGCGAATTTTCCGAGGTGCTCTCCGTAGAGTTGAGAGAAAGTTGGTGTGCCACCTGGAAGGGTTTCTCCGGTCTCGGTCTTGTAGGGGCCGAGTCCGTGGAACTTCATGGGGTTTGCTTTCGCAGGCTCGTAGCCGCGTCCTTTTTCCGTGATGATGTGGAGTATTACGGGCTCTTCCTGATCCTTGAGGAAATCAAAGGTATTCACGAGCAGGTCAAGATCGTGACCGTCGATGGGGCCGTAGTAGTGAATCCCGAATTTTTCAAAGAGAACGTTAGGGAAAAGAAGGTTCTTGGCTCCCCGCTCGACTCGCTGTGCAATGTTGCGAGCTCCTTTACCGACGAGTTTCTCTACAAAGTCGGCCGCCTTCTCGTGAATGTGAGAATAGGTCGAGCTGGTCTGGAGTGCGTGGAAGTATTTAGCGATGGCTCCGACGTTCCGGTCGATTGACCACTCATTGTCATTAAGGACGAGGATGAACCGCTTCGTTGTCTCGGCAATGTTGTTGAGAGCTTCAAAGGTTGGCCCGCAGGTGAAGGCAGCATCCCCGGCGACAGCAACGACGTGGTCATCCTTTCCAAGAACGTCACGGGCAGATGCCATACCAAGGGCCGCCGACACAGCCGTTCCAGCGTGGCCGGCTCCGTAGCAATCATGCTCACTTTCGGTGCGCAGCAGGAAACCGTTCAGACCTTCGTAGGTGCGAATGGTGTGAATCTGGTCCCAACGCCCTGTGAGCATCTTGTGGACGTATCCCTGGTGGCTGACGTCGAATACGAACTTGTCGTCAGGTGTATTGAAAATCCGATGCAGAGCAATCGTCAGTTCGACGACGCCGAGATTAGGTCCGAGGTGACCTCCCGTTTTCGCGAGTGAAGAAATCAGGGTACGCCGAATATTTTCTGCCAGCTTGGGCAGATCTTCGATCGGAAGCTTTTTGAGATCGTCGGCATTGTCGACTTTCGGCAAATCTTCCGTGGGGATGTCGGGAAATTCAAAAGAGTTCTCCATTTTCGTCAGGGGTATCCTCCTCAGTTTCGGAGGAGGAATCGGTAGTGTTAGGAGTAGGGGATGCCTCGTCATCGAACGGTTCCACTACGGATTCTCCGTTTCGATTCTTTCGTATCATTTCGATACGTCCCTCCGCTGCATCGAGGCGCTTGGAACAAAGCTGAGAAAGGCGAGTGCCGTTCTCGTAGTTGCTGATGAGTTCCTCCAGCGGCATTTGCTCGGACTCCATTTCGCCGACGAGCTCCTCGAGTTGAGCGAGTGCATCTTCAAAAGAAAGGTCTGACTCTTCGTTGGAAGAATCACTCTGAGAGGTTTTTGACATGAAGGGAAAGGATGGTGACGAAAGGAAAATTCGCACCTTATATTTCTGCGATGGGATCGGCCCGAGTTCAAGACGTTTGTGGCCTATGT
>JAKMGR010000179.1 GCA_022424805.1 Verrucomicrobiales bacterium | reverse complement strand
GCTCTCGGAAAGCTGTAAGCTGACTCCATGACCACGCCTCCACTCTTTCCGATCGATCTCGGTCGAGTCGGCGTGAAAATCTGCGGCATCACCACCGGCGCCCAGGCGGAGACCATCATCGAGCTCGGCGCCGATGCCCTTGGAATCAATTTCTGGCCCCGCTCGAAGCGATATATCGCTCTTGAAGAAGCGGCATCGTGGCTTCGCGATCTGGATCAGGCCATTCCCCGCGTCGCCGTCACGGTGAATGCTGGTGACGACGAGTTAGTTGCGATTCACGAATCCGGTGTGATCGACCTGATTCAGTTGCACGGCGACGAATCACCCGAGCGAGTGAGATCGTTAACTGATCAGGGATTGCCCGTTTTTAAGGCAATGGGAGTGAAAGACCGGGCGATGCTGGAGACTGCACTCGAATACGATTCCCCCACCCTCCTGCTCGATGCCTACGCCCCAACCGAATACGGTGGCAGTGGCGAAACGATGGACTGGACTCTAGGAGCCGGGGCTGTTTCCCAATGCCCGGAACGCCAGATCGTGCTAGCAGGCGGATTGGTTCCCGAGAATGTTGCCGACGCGATCCAGCAAGTGAACCCTGCCGGAGTCGACGCCGCGAGTGGTGTAGAAGAGTCTCCGGGCGTGAAGGATCTGGAGTTGGTGCAGGCGTTTATTGAGGCTGCTCGAAACTGAATTCTTACTCTTCGATGGAGAGTAAGAGTGAGAACGATTACCTACACCTCCAGCGTCCCCTCAACCACGCCCAATCGCGAATCGACCTGCAACTTGGTCCACATGGCTTCACCATCCTCTTCACCAGACAGCAACGCTTGGTATGAGCAAATCACCTCCGCAGTTTCTTTGGCATTCTCATCGAGCAACTCCAACCGGAACTTGTTCAAACCAGCCTCCCGCAAGCTTCGGTAAAAGCGAGCCCCACTCTGCGCCCTCCCATTGAAGAGAGTATTCCGGCATCCCACATCCGCATTCAGCGGATGCAATTGCCCGACCCGATCGCGCAATCGTATATCGTGTTTATCACAAGGACGACCACAGTTGGTGACATCCGTCCCCTTCGAAAGAAACGAGCAGAACACACAATGCTCCATATGAAACATGGGCATGTGTTGATGCAGCGTCAGCTCAAACCAATCCGGCGGAGCCGCTCCCAACAGATCGATGACCTGTTCAATGTTCAAATCATACGAAACCGTCAGGTTCTCCATTCCACTCTGCTCGACAAGACGCGCTGCGGAGATCGGATTCGCAACATTCAGAGAAAAATCACCTATCATTTTCAAATCAGAATGGTTCCGAAAATGGCGAATACCCCCCGTGTTCCTGACAAGAACTCCATCCGGCTTCGCTTTTTCGACGACTCGGAACAATCCGCTTTCGCCGGCTTTTTGAATCCGGGGAGTGGCGAGGAAAACTCGGGCATCGGGAAAATCAGTTCGGACACGGGACACGGCATCCCGATAGCGACGCACATCCTCCAAATCGATGTAAATCAATTTAATTCCACTCTCCAAGGCGATGTCGACTTGCTTTTCGGTTCGACAAAGGACACGCAGTTCCGCCTGGTGATTGGCTGGCTCCGTTCGGTCGGGCAAAAGGTCTGCGACAGTGGCTCCCGTGACTCGTCGATTCTCAAACGAAGCATCTCTCCGACGATTCAGTTTCTCAACCAGAGCACGACGCATGCGATTCAATTCCGAAGCCGGGCAAATTGGCTCGTCGCTGATATCCAACTTCAACTCGCCCAGCTCGTATTGCGTGTTGCCGAGACGACTGAGTTGCTTCTCGAGAAACGCTTCGTCCAGCGGTCGGTTCTGGGCTTTCTCCAGAGGAGTCGACGACTCTACCGTCTCTCCACTTTCGCGATCGTGAACCACCAAATTTTCTCCGTAAGAACCCGACACCTCGAGATCGAGTGTCGTCTTTCGGGCAGGAAGCACCTCTCGATTCCACGTTTTTTTCAGATCTGCATTCAACGCCGGATCGTCCGTTTTCCAGACCCGATCCCCTGGCTCGAGTCGCTCAAAGTCAATCTTGCCTCGCTTCATCGAAATGCGGCGCTTATCTACCTGGTAGATACGGCCACCCTGCTCGTATTCCGTATTGCCACCGGTATCAAAAACGATGCCATCTCCATTCTTCAGGGGAGTGTCGCCATCGACCTCGACCCAGTCCGACCCGACCCTGACAATCCTACCCACATAGGCTCCACGCTTTTTCCCAAAGCGGGCGTGAACCAGTTTCTTGTTGTCGATCCCTTCCAGCCATCCTGAAGAAAGCCCTCGGGAAAAAGCCATCTCCAACTCGTAGCGATCCTCTTCCGTGGCAATCTCGTCCCTCCCCTCGTGGGCAGCATCAATCGCCTTTCGATAGGCTCGCGTCACTGCCGCGACATACTGGGGAGTTTTGAGCCGACCTTCGACTTTAAAACTCGTCACTCCGAGTCTGATCAGCTCGGGAATCTGATCGATTCCCGCCAGATCCTGAGGCGACAAAAGATACTTTTGATCACCCATATCGAAAGACTCTCCATCCACCACCATCTCGTATGGCATTCGACATGCCTGAGCACACTCGCCTCGATTGGCACTACGCTGGCCAAGTGATTCACTGGTGAGGCATTGGCCAGAGTAGGCTACGCAAAGCGCTCCGTGCACGAAGGTTTCCAACTCGACCGCGTCGGGATTCGTCGCATGGAAGAGCTTGATTTCCTTCATCGAGTTTTCCCGGGCAATCACAGCTCGATCGAGACCGAGAAGCTCATCGAGAAAGCTCAGCGCTTCCGGCGAAGTGATCGTCATTTGCGTTGACGCGTGCAAATCGAGATCCGGGACCATCGCGCGCGCCATCGTCGCCAACCCGAGGTCCTGCACGATGATCGCATCGACCCCCGCCTTGCTCAATTTGTGCAATTGGTCCGCCGCCGCTTCCAATTCCTGTGTGAAGACGAGCGTGTTGAATGCCGTGAAACCGCGAACACCATGCTCATGGAGAAAATCCATGAGTTCAGGCAAATCATCCTCCGTGAAATTATCTGCCCGCATCCGCGCATTGAACCGCGGCATCCCGAAATAGATCGCGTCGGCCCCATTGGCGACAGCGGCACGGGCACACTCCCAGTTTCCCGCTGGAGCGAGCAATTCAGTATTTGGATGAGACAACATTTCCCCCAACCATCCACTTGAAACTTCAAACTGAAAACCTGAAACTCACCCATGCTCATCGTCGCCACACACAACAGCCACAAGACCGGAGAAATGAAAAAGATTCTCGGCGACTTGTTCCCGGAAATCACAGACCTCACTTCCATTCCCGGATTGGAACCTCCGGTGGAGGATGGCGATACCTTTGCAGAAAACTCTGCCATCAAAGCTCTCGCCGCGAGCCATGAGCATACCTGCGCATTCATCCTCGCCGACGATTCCGGACTCGAAGTCGATGCTCTCGATGGAGCGCCGGGGATTTACTCGTCGCGCTTCTCCGGTGAAAACGCCACCGACGCGACGAACCGGAGTAAGCTTCTCATCGAGATGGTAGGAAAAACGAACCGGGCCGCCCGCTTTCGATGCGTCGTCACGATCGCAAAGGGAGGAGATGTTCTCGGCGTCTTTGACGGAACTATCGAAGGCCGCATCGCCGAATCCATGTCTGGCGGAGGAGGCTTCGGCTACGACCCGATCTTTATCCCCGAAGGATACGAAGAAACTTTTGGCGAATTGAGCGAAGAGATCAAAAACGGCATGAGCCACCGCGCCCGGGCGTTGGAAAAATTTCGGGAATGGTGGAAGGAAAACAGCAAGACCCAACACGGGTAGGTCGAGGGCCCATTAGGGTTGAGTGGCAGACTCTACCCTGTTTGATCTGGCTCAAAAAATGCGATTCAGTCGCATGGCGCGTCAAAAGGTGGATTGGGGCCGTCAATAGCCAAAGGCCTTCTTCAACCTGCTAGGCTGGCATTGGAGACAGGCGACATTGGCGAGTCTCACGCCAATTCTATCCGCACCGGACAGTGGTCTGACCCAATTACGTCCGAAAGAATCTCCGACGACTTTACGTTTTCTACGAAATCTCCGGTCACACAGAAGTAATCGAGCCGCCACCCCACATTCTTCGCTCTCGCACCACCACGGTAACTCCACCAGGAATATGCATTCTCTTTATCCGGATAAAAATGGCGAAAGGTATCCACAAACCCAGCTGACAAAATGTCATCAAATCCAGCGCGCTCCTCATCAGAAAATCCAGCGTTTTTGCGATTCTGCTTGGGGCGTGCCAGATCAATCTCTCGATGGGCCACATTCAAGTCACCGGCAAAGATGACAGGCTTCGTTTTTTCCAAGCCCTTGAGGTAATCGAGAAAGGCAGCATTCCATCCGACTCGATAGTGCAAGCGGCGCAGTTCGTTCTGGGAGTTGGGTGTGTAAACGTTGACGACGTAGAAATTGTCGTATTCAAGGGTGAGGACGCGACCCTCCTGATCGTGCTCCTCGATACCGATGCCACGTCGCGACGAAACTGCTGGAGTCTTGCTGAGTGCGGCGACACCGGAATAGCCTTTCTTCTCGGCATGATTCCAGTAGACGTGCCAGCCTTCCGATTCGAAATCATAATCAACCTGATCGCGCTCTGCTTTCACCTCCTGCAGCAGGAGAATATCGGGATTTTCCCGGGCGAGAAATTCGA
>JAKMGR010000143.1 GCA_022424805.1 Verrucomicrobiales bacterium | reverse complement strand
TCCTTATTCCCTCCCGCCCTGAAGGGTATGAATGTTGCGATTACAAATTCGTGCGCTGATTGCATTACCTGTTCAGCAATTGAAACCTGCTATCGACAATCCCGGGCAGGTTCGGCATACAAAAATGTTGAGAAAGCCTTCCCTAACTTAAGGGGAAAATGATCTCACTTTGTTTGGTGGGAAAATTGCTCCCCTCGAAAAAAGCCCCACCCCGATATGCGTCGGGATGAGGCTGAAATAAGATTTTCAAATTCGTGGATAGCCGGGCCGGTCAGCTGTCGAGGTCAAAGCGATCAAGGTTCATCACTTTGGTCCAGGCTGCGACGAAGTCTTCGACGAATTTCTTCTCTCCGTCGGAACTGCCGTAAACTTCTGCGATGGCACGGAGTTGGGAGTTCGAGCCGAAGACAAGATCGACCGATGTGGCGGTCCATTTCAAATCCCCGCTATCGCGGTCGCGTCCTTCGTAAAAGTGATCGCACACGGGAGACACTTTCCACTCCGTATTCATGTCGAGCAGATTTACAAAAAAGTTGTTGTTTAGGACGCCACGCTCGTCGGTCAAAACGCCGAGGTCGGGATGGCCTACGTTCGTGTCAAGCACACGCATTCCGCCGATGAGAACGGTCATTTCGGGAGCTGTCAAACTAAGTAGTTGTGCCCGATTTACCAGATTCTCCGGTGCAGGGCGGTCGAGTTCCTTTCCGAGATAGTTTCGGAAGCCGTCGCTCTTGAGTTCGAGATATCCGGCACTTTCTACATCGGTCAATTCCTGGGTGGCATCTGCCCGACCGGGAGTGAAAGGAACTGTCACATCAACTCCGCCTTTTTCCGCGGCAGCTTCTACACCAGCGCATCCACCGAGGACAATGAGATCAGCGAGAGAAACTTTTTTTCCACCGGTCTGGCCTTCGTTGAATTCAGACTGGATTTTTTCGAGCGCACCAATGGCTTTCGCAAGATCTGCGGGGGCGTTAACTTCCCAGTCTTTCTGGGGGGCGAGACGAATACGAGCTCCGTTTGCTCCGCCTCGAAGATCACTGCTCCGGAAAGTCGATGCAGATGCCCAGGCGGTCGAAACCAGTTGGGAGCTTGTCAGTTCGGAATCGAGCAGCTTCTTTTTCAAATCAGCAATGTCCTTGTCATCGATGAGGTCGTGATCAACAGCTGGGATCGGATCCTGCCAAAGCTCAGGTTCTTTGGGTGCCTCACTGCCAATGTAGCGGGATGCAGGCCCCATGTCCCGGTGCGTCAGTTTGAACCAGGCTTTAGCAAATGCCTTCCCGAACAGATCTGGATTTTCCACAAAACTCTTGGTGATTTTTCAGTATTCAGGGTCCATCCGCAGAGCGAGGTCTGAAGTGTACATGATAGGCTGGTGAGTTTTCCCTTCTACGTGGGCATCGGGGACAGTTCCGGCCGCGGCTCCGTCTTTCGGGGCCCACACGGTTGCTCCTGCAGGGGTCTTTTTCTGCTCCCATTCGTGTGCATAAAGGTTGGTGAGATACATGTGGCTCCACTGCGTTGGAGCAGCGGTCCATGCGCCTTCGAGGCCACTGGTCAGGGTATCTTCAGCGTTCCCTTTTCCTTTCGAATTGATCCAGCCAAATCCCTGTGCTTCGAGGGGGGCTCCTTCAGGCTCGGGTCCTAGATTATCCGGAGTGACAGCTCCGTGGCCTTTTCCGAAAGTGTGCCCTCCGGCGATGAGTGCGACGGTTTCTTCATCGTTCATTGCCATCCGGGAAAATGTTTCACGAATGTCTTTTGCAGAGGCGAGCGGGTCAAGATTTCCGTTCGGTCCTTGTGGATTCACATAAATCAATCCCATCTGAACGGCTCCAAGTGGATTCTCCAACTCCCGATCTCCCGAGTATCGCTTGTCTCCGAGCCATTCTGTCTCAGGGCCCCAGTATACATCTTCCTGCGGCTCCCAAACATCTTCACGACCGCCAGCAAATCCCATCGTCTCGAATCCCATCGACTCCAGCGCCACATTCCCGGTGAGAATCATGAGGTCGGCCCATGAAATTTTCTGGCCGTATTTTTGCTTAATCGGCCAGAGGAGGCGGCGGGCCTTGTCGAGATTTCCATTGTCGGGCCAGCTATTAAGCGGTGCAAAACGCAGTGTTCCATCAGATGCACCACCACGACCATCGGTAACCCGGTAGGTGCCGGCACTGTGCCATGCCATCCGAATAAAGAATGGTCCATAATGACCGTAGTCAGCCGGCCACCAATCCTGCGAGTCCGTCATCAGAGCTTCGAGATCTTTCTTGAGAGCATCGTAGTCGAGCTTTGCAAATTCTTCGGCGTAATCAAACGTTTCGCTGATTGGATTCCCCTTCTTCGAATTTTGGTGAAGGATTCCGAGATTCAGCTGATTCGGCCACCAGTCTCCTACCGACATGGCCGAGGCAGCGGTATGCCGATACGGACCAGCAGGCTTGCCCATCACCGGGCAATTACTGATGTCTTTTCCGTCCGTATTGGATTTGGAATTGTTAGATTTCTCCTGGGCTGATACGAACGCAAAAGGCGTCAGGATCAACGCGGCCAGGAACGCCGCTGTTCGGGTATTTTTTTTCATATTCATAAATCAGTATTCGTGGTTTTGGTTCTCCCCAAGTTCGAACTCTAACGCACAATCCAGAAAGCTCGGTATGATTCCAATGCATAATTTGAATCCTTGCTATGCGAATAGCGCATGATTACATTCCTGCATGAGAAGTGATTTTGAATTCCAGCAACTCGAGCAATTTGTCACTGTTGCACGAACGAAAAACTTCACGCGAGCTGCAAAAGAACTAAATCTTTCCCAGTCTTCATTGAGCCGGGCAATCCTGAAACTCGAGGATCAGCTCGGTCAACCCCTCTTCGAGAGGAAGCCGCGCGAGGTCGTCCTAACCGATCTCGGGGAACTCCTGCTCGGACGGGCCAAGGAAATCCTGAAGCTTGTAGAAGATACTTTTTCCCTTCTATCAGAAGCCAAGCAGCACGGTCGAATTCGTCTTGGTGCAATCCCCACAATCGCTCCGTATTTTCTCCCCGGTCTGCTGAATGGTTTTGCGAAAAAGCATCCCAATATCACTGTGATTGTTCAGGAAGACACGACGGACAACCTCATCCGGCGCTGCAGCCACGGTGAGATCGACCTCGCCATTCTCGCCATACCGGTGATGACCAAAGATCTTGACGTACGAGCACTCTTTGTTGAGGAACTTTTACTGGTCGTTCCGCCAGATCACTCGCTTGCCTCAACAAAAGAGATCACTGTCGAAGCGATCGAAAAATATCCCTTCATCATGCTGAACGAAGCGCACTGTCTCTCCGATAACATCGAGTCCTATTGTCGCCAACAATCAGTCCAGCCTGTATCAATCGAGCGTATCAGCCAAATCGCTACGGTTCAGGAGTTGGTCGCTCTCGGGCACGGTATATCAATTGTCCCAGAAATGGCGCGTCGCCTCGATGACAGCGACCGGAGAACCTACCGTTCTTTCACGAGCGAAAAACCGATCCGGACTGTTGCGCTCGTTCTAAATCCACAACGTTATCAGAGCAAATGGGTCCAGCTTCTAGTCGATTATTTGCAGGCACAGGCTGGAAGCTGATTTTTGCAATCGTGAGCGACATCACACCTCATGATCGAAAAAGGTGGTCGCTCCATTTTCGAGAGAAGCTCCTCCTCGCTGTTCCGCTAGCCCCCCTATCCGCTCGCGATCGCGCAATCCAACTGGGAGAAAACCACGGGAAGAAATCATTCTCCTGACCGAAGGACACTGTCTCAGTGAGCAGACAATGAAAGCGTGCCGCCTCAAGCGCTTCGAAGACAAACTGGAATGCGGGCAAATCGAAACGCTTCTCGCCATGATCGGAGCCGGCATGGGCATCGGCATTGTCCAGGAAATGACAATGATATTACCTACCTGCGCGTCTGCGACCCGGAACCGGAACGAGTCGTCGCGATTCTTCGCCGAAAAGCAGAAACAATGACAACGGCCGCGGAGGCATTTCTGAACTACTCCCGCGACAAGATGATGTCAGTGCATCGTTCCCCGTAAAGCCATCCTGGTCACGCAACAGGGTTGAGTCCGGTAGTTGACCCTGTTTGCTCTGCGATTAACCTTGTTACCTTCTCCTTACTCATGCGGTTTCTTATTCTGCTCTACCTTCTTCTTGCTTCCCCTTCATTGGCAAAAGACTCCATCCGCGCCCTCATCATCGACGGCCGAAACAACCACGACTGGCGGGCCACGACGGACTATCTCCGAGCGACTCTCGATGCGACGGGACGCTTCGACGTGACCGTTTCGACAGCTCCTCAATTGGAATTTCCCCGCGTTCCGCACCGGGCTTCCCGCCCCGAAGACGAAGCGGATTACCAGGAAGCGAAAAAGCAATTTGAAGCTCCCCTTGCTGCTGCTCGAGAGGAATTGAAACCGCGATGGGAAGCATGGATGCCCGATTTCTCGGCAGCTGATCTCGTCATTCTCAACTACAACGGCGAAGACTGGCCCAAAAAAATGCAGACCGCTTTTCTGAACTTCGTGAAAGAAGGAGGCGGAGTTGTTCTCGTCCACGGTGCGAACAACCCATTCCGAAATTGGATCGAGTTCAATGAAATGATTGGACTCGGGTGGCGACCCGCCCCGGTTGGGCGAGCGATCAAGATTGATCCCGACACGGGAAAGACCTTCACGGCAAAGGATCTAGACCTTCCCAACAAAGGCAACTCCGGTCATGGCTCGAAGCACGCATTCGCTGTTACCGTGCGCGCGAGCGATCACCCCGTCATGCGCGACCTGCCTCCGGTCTGGATGCACGCCAGCGACGAGCTTTACCACAACATGCGGGGCCCGGCCAAAAACCTGACCGTGCTCAGCAGTGCCTTTGCCGATCCCAAGCAGCGAGGCACCGGCCTGCACGAACCGATTACCTGGGAAGTCACCTACGGAAAGGGACGAGTGATTGTTACCAGCATGGGACACCTCTGGCCCGGTGACTTGGCGCGGACTACGGCCACGGCGCTGCAATGCGTCGGCTTTCAGACGATCTTTGCGCGCTCCTGTGAATATGTCGCCACGGGAGATACCACGCTTGTTGTTCCCGAGAATTTTCCGGGTCCTGACAAAGATACCACTGCACCAGCCCACTCGATCGCCTGGCCAGACAGCGAGCCTTCGGCAGATGAGGAAGCACTGCAATCCATGCAGGAGAAAAAGTCGGAAAATCCCTACTGCCTTCTCACGCCCGAAGAAGAGAAAGCAACTTTCGAGCTGGCCGAGGGATATGAGATCGAGCTCTTCGCTTCAGAACCCATGGTCGAAGAACCCGTCCTCACCGTCTGGGATTCCGGCGGAGCCATGTATGTTGCAGAGATGCGTAGTTACATGCAGAACGTGGAAGGGAAAGGAACCAAAACAATGAAGAACGGCCGCATCAAACGCCTCGTCGATACCGACGGCGATGGCCGGGCCGACGTCGCCACCACCTTTGTTGATCAACTCAACCTGCCCAGGGCCATTCTCCCACTCGCTGACGGATGGATCGCTGTCCGAGAAACTGACACCTACCAAGTCACCGCCTGGCGCGACACCAACGGCGATGGAATCGCAGATGAGAACAAAGTCCTCTACGACCCGGGTGATTCGAAAAAAATCTCTCCGGACAAGTCCGTCGAGCATCAGGATTCCGGTCTACTCTGGAATCTCGATAACCACATTTACATTACCTACAACTCCGAACGATATCGCTATACCACAGGTGAATGGGTTGCCGAAAAGCAGCCCGGCCACTGGACTCAATGGGGCCTGACTCACGACGATGTCGGTGACCTCTACTGGATCACGAATTCCGAGCCGCTCGTCTCCGCCCACATTCACCCGCGTTACTGGGATATACCCAGGAAAATAGCGACTGAGCCGGTTCCGCGAATCCCCGTTGTTCTGCCCGAACATTACACGCCCACTTTTCTCTCCGCCTACAGTTCCTGTGTGCTTAATGATCGCGGCGGAGAGACTTCAGCGACCCGCAACTTCACTTCCGCTTGCGGGCAGAGCATTTATCGCGGCGATAAATTCCCAGTCGATGCGCGCGGTGACTACTTTTTCTGCGATCCGACGATTCATGTCGTGCGACGGGCCAACATTTCCAAGGAAGGAGCCATGCTCCAGATTTCGAAGGCAGATTCGGAAGGCGAAGAATTCCTCCGCAGCTCCGACATCAACAGCCGCTTCATTACCACTGCCGAAGGTCCAGATGGCTGTTTATACGTGACCGACATGTATCGCGGCATCATACAGGACGCTCCGTGGTTAAATCCCCAGGCGCGGGAAAACATTCAGAAAAACGGACTCGATCAGAATATCCAACACGGGCGTATCTGGCGGATTCGCCATCGTGATTTTGAGCCTGACAAATCAACTAACCTACCCGCGATGAGCGAAGAATCGACGATTGCTCTGATTCGCCATCTCGAGAGTAACTCCGGCTGGTATCGCGATACCGCTCAGCGGGAGATTCTCTTGCGCGAAGACCGTGAATCGATCACACCGCATCTCGCAATGCTCGCTCGTTTCTCCCAGAACCCACTGGGTCGACTCCATACTCTCTGGACTTTACACGGAATGGAAAAAGCGGACCTCGCGATTCTTTCGCATCTTGCCAGCGACCGCGATCCACGCATTCGTCGCGCCGTGGTTCAGATCGGGGAACCGCTTCTCGCAAACGATACCGCTTTCGAAGCGATCGCCCGCCCTCTCGCGACCGATGGTGACCCCGAGGTCGCCAAACAACTTATCCTCTCACTCGGACTGGTTCGCGATCATCCCGATGCTGTCGAGGTAATCCAGGAGGTTTGTCGTCGCCACAAATCCATCGCCGGTGTGCAATTCGCAGCGACACTGTCCCTCTGGGGAATGAAGGACCTGCCTCTGATTCAGGAAATCCATTCCGGAAAAGGCTTCGACGCCGCCACGGCTCAGCTCTGGAAAAATTCACTCGGCAACTGGGATCGGGGTCACAAGTTTCCGGACGACATGCCCGATGCCGAGCAGCGACGGATCACCGGCGGGGAGACGATCTATTTCAAAAACTGCGTATCCTGCCACGGAGTGGACGGCAAAGGCATTTCCATTCCCGGAACCGAAATGAGCCTCGCCCCCTCCCTCGTGGACTCGGCCCGAGTGAAAGGAAACCCAAGGCAGCTAGTTCCGATTTTCTTTCACGGATTGACCGGACCAATCGATGGCAAGACCTATCAGGCAGGGTTCATGGCACCGGCCCAGACTTTTGGAATTGTTCGGGAAGACCGGCTCTCTGAGCTGATTACCTACATTCGCTTTGTACACGGCGACGGAGCCTCATCCGTTTCCCACGAGGGAGTGAAGTCGATCCAGCGCGAATTTAAGGATCGGGCAGCACCGTGGACCGATGCAGAATTGGACGCGGTGGAGTGATTGCCGCCCCTATCAAAGGAGCGACTTGCAGGGAATTCTACAGCGGATGCCGCCGCTTCATTCCCATGTAGACGATGTTCGACACTTCGCGAATGACATCGGCGCGTCGTGAGATCCATGAGCCGTAGGAGGTATTTCGATGGCCGCTCTCGATGATGCCTACAATGATATAGGGGTAGCTTTTTCCGTTGCGTCCGCGTGCAACAAGAATGCCCATATCACCGCAACACATCGCCGTGCTTCCGGTCTTATTATACACTATCGTGCCTGCTGGAACACGACGCGCGTCAGTGTAAAGTCGATCATTTCCCGGCAATCCCATGACACGTAAAATCTCACTGGAATGCGGCAATCGTCGCTGCCAGAGAGCACTGAGAAAACGCGAGTAGTCCTCTGCCGACCCTCGATTGGCGTAGGTCCTGCCGTTTTTGGGAATGTATTCCACAAGCCGAATGTTGCGACACAGATCGGGATAGTAACGCTTCAAGAGCACCTGCGTCGCAGAAGGTCCACCCGTTTGCTGCATGACCCAGTTCGTCGACGTGTTGTTGCTCTTCTGGATCATTAACTCCATGTGCCGGCGGCTGGTCGATCCGTAGATGAGTCGACCTGCTTTCACCTGATGAAAAAAGGCGAGAGCGAGGTAAGGCTTGATCATGCTCGCAGCCTGAAGCGGAGTGTTTTCATTAATGCTGGCCAGTTTTTTTCCCGTGGTGAAATCATGGACCAGCCACGCGGTTCGCTCATCGCGACGGATGACGCCCTTTGCGCGCAGCGATTTGATGTAGTGCTCAATCGCTTCTTCGACTTCACTGTCGACCCCCGCATGCACCATCGGGGCAAGCGCAGTAACGAGAACCAGGAGTGTTGAAAAAAAACGGGATCGAACGCGTTGGGCAAACGGATTCATGGAAATCGTACGAAGAATTAGGGAAGACAACAAGCCACAGTGAATCGATATATCATAATATAGGCAAAATATCCCATCTTGCATGAATTTTATGAATCCAAAGCAGTCCAGAAATACGTGATTCTAAGCCAGCAGATCCTTCACGACATGACCGTGAATATCCGTCAATCGATAGCGACGGCCCTGGAAACGATAGGTCATCCGCTCATGGTCAATTCCCATCAGATGCATGATCGTCGCCTGCATGTCGTGAACATGGACCGGATCACGCACCACATTGTAGGAAAAATCATCCGTCTCTCCGTAACTGGTTCCACCTTTTGCTCCCCCACCCGCCATCCACATCGTGTAGGAACGCGGGTGGTGATCGCGGCCGTAATTGGCGCCGTAAACCTGCAAAGGGTAGCTTCTCGTCTCGATCTTTGAACTCTATCGATTTGCTTCCGTAGGTCGAAAAGTCAACACGACACGGTAGCGATGGCGGACGGGTTCGTGTTCCAGCCATGGCTCCTGAAAGAGGTAATACCCACGCGCCTCGTAAAATATTATCTCGTCCCGAATCGGTATTTCCAAGTCTGAAAAAGGTGTCGTATCATCGACCCACTCCATCTCGCGCTCGAGCCGTCGTTTTACCGAGCAGAACCGATTGATGATCGCATCTTCCACATCCTGAATTTTCGAAAGTACTTCACCCTTTTTCATTTCTTCTATTCTCCATGGATCATCCCGACACGTCAGCAAGGAAAGTCCGCCTCGACAATACGGTCTTCGCACTACTTTTGGTCCAGTTCTTTGTTACCTCGGCCATGGGTGGCATCATCTGGTTTGTCCAGATGGTAACCTATCCGCAGTTTGCCGAGATCCCCGCATCGGAGTTTATATCCTACCATTTGAATTACAGCCATCAGATCACACGGGTCGTTGCTCCACTCATGGTAATCGAACTTTTTACCACCTGCGCTTTCGCAAGCGTCCTCTGGCGGACATCGCTTCGCATACCCGGGCTGATTGGAGCCCTTCTCGCAATCGCAACCTGGGGCGTAACAGGCCTGATTCAGGTCCCTCAGCACGGGGCGCTTTCCCTTGGGAAAGATCTGGAAACCATCAACGCGCTTGTCGCCTGCAACTGGATCCGGGTTTGCCTGTGGAGTGCACGATCGCTGCTCGTTGGCTGGATCATTTTTGTTCTTTTCCGAAAAAACGCTCTCGTAGAGTTATCGAAATAGCCGGAGTCGAACGACTCACAAAATAGAGGCATAGAGTGGAAACAATCACTGACCAGATAAAGGGATGAAGATCGAACAAGCGGTATTCCTGGAATTCTCTCGTCTGAAGATACCCGATTAGGTAAAGAATGAGAATCACAAGCCCTCCACTTCCCATTCCAGCCGCCATAGCCGCGGGCGTTGTTCTTGGCCAATAGAGCGCAAAGATCATTGGCATCAGGAAACAGGCTCCAAGGCCAGCCGAGGCAAAAACGATGAGGTCCTGCAGAAACTCTGGAGGATGGAGAACCGCAAAGACACCTAACACCCCCACCGAGACGGTAACAATGTAGGTGAGCCGCTTAATCTGCTTTTCCGACGCCTTCGGATTGATTGACTCCTGATAGATATCTCGAACGACACCCGAAGAGACCAGTAGAAGAAAACTGTCCACGCTCGACATCACCGCCGCAAAAGGCGCAGCCACCAGCAAACCAGCAAGCCAGGGCACGCCAGCATTCTGCGTCAGCACGTTAGCCATTTCCGGCATGACCCGGTCGGGATAAATTTCCATCCCTGGAAGCAGAATTCGGGCGCAGGTGAAAATGATGACGAGAGGGAAATAGATAAGGCTGAAATAGAACGCCACCATGACCATGGACCGACGCAGAGTAGGCGTATCCCGAAACGCCATTTGCCGGACCATGTAGCTCGGTTGACCGGCTCCACTGAAATTCCAAAATGCAAAAAAGCTCAATGCCAGCATGACTCCAAGAAATCCAGCCGGATTGATTCGATGAGGACCTGGCGCGTGAACGTAGACACCCTTTTTGTCTTCTCCGTAGGCATAGCCTTTCGGCTCGGAAGCCATTGAAGCGGTAATTTTCAGATCTGCATCGATTCGCCTTTTCACTCGATCCCGCTCCGCCGGAGTGGTAATCAAAAGAGCGTCGACCGGAGCACTGACTTCACTTTTTGCGGGTATCGTCGCTGCGGAGCCGAGACGAATGACTTCATACCCACCTTTGACGAGGAGCCATTCTCCGCGAGGAAGGCGCAAATCTTTTTCCACAGGAGCCTCCGACGCAATGGTAACCGAGACAAATTTCGGAGGGGTCATTTCGTCGAGTTGTCGCGTCGCATTTCCCAGTCCACCTACCTGGCTGATTACCAGAACCAGCATCACAACCACGCCAATGCCCATCACGATTCCCTGCATCACATCGGTCCAGACCACCGCACGAAATCCTCCGAAGGTCGTATAGACAATCACCGAGATCGCAAAAACAATCAGGCACAGGAGATAGTCCGCTCTCGCATTCCCAATCCACGGCAGACCAGCTGTCGCCGATTCTACTCCCACCACGAGCTTTTGATAAACCGGAACTCCTTCCAGCAATGTCGCCATGATCTCTGCCCCCGCTTTGAACTGGGCCATAAGGAAAAAGAACATGAAAAACACGACAAGAAAGGTCGCAAGATTCCCAACCATCTGGCTATTGAATCGATGTCGCAGCATTTCAGGAATCGTGATGGCCCCTGCAATCCGCCCCACTTGGTTCAATCGCTTCGCAAGCAATCCCAATGCGATCATTGGCACGACCATGTAGCCGGCAATCCACCAAGCCAGTACCCAACCGTGCGTATAAATCAGCGAAGGAAACCCCATAAAGCTCCCGCCCGATGCAGCGGTCGCCGCATAAGTTAGGGCAAAGGCCCAAAGACCGATGCTCTTGCTCCCGAGGAAATACTCACTGACGAAGGGCTTCGACTTCCCAACCCGGTTCGCGAGAAGCGCGAGAAGAAAAACAAAGGCGAGGTAGATACCAAAACTGATTAGAGCCATTACGCTTCACCTTTCTCGTTGGCATATTCCTCATCCGTATGGCCCAGATCCGTGTCCTTCATGTAGAACATCGCAAACCAAATCGTCAGGCCCAAAGCAATCATCCACGGAATCGCGATGCCAAAGACGACCCACTTTGGTATTCCGAAGACGACTTCAACCGCTTCACCTTCTTCGCCCTTTGCGAAGAGAAAATTGAAGCCCAGTGTCCAGGCAGCAAAAGCCACCCAGGTCATGACCATGAACCAGAATTCTTTCCTCGATTGCCGAAAAGATGCGGCGAGATCCTCAACGGGCGGCTCTTCGATTGATCCTTCTTGCGATTCCTCCATTCGAGGAATGTGGGAAACACAGTATAGTTCGACCAGCCAAAACCTCACTTGATAACGTGCTGCGTTTGTTCGGGTTTCGGCTACAATCGGGAATGCTTGAAGATATCAACTTCTCCGCTAAATTCCCAAGCCTTGCCGAAAATGTATACTTAAATACCGCCGCAGAGGGCATCCCCCCCCGTTCGGTCCGTGATGCCCTCCTTCGCTACGCGGCGGATAAAGAG
>JAKMGR010000047.1 GCA_022424805.1 Verrucomicrobiales bacterium | reverse complement strand
AAGACAGACCGCGCTGTAATCAAAACGCCCTGCGTCGATATGAGCAAGTATCTCGCCGACGGAAAACGGCCCGAGGGCTTCGTCATTTTCCAGAACGACGATCCGCTCTTTTACCGGGAAGTCTTCGCTCATCGTTATTTACCGGCCGCACTATCCCCTGATTTGGGAACGGGAACTTCCGGAATCAAATCATCCTGCTCCAGGAGAGCCTCAATACTCAGCGCCGCCAAATCTGGACCCTCGGTTCGGTGAAGAATCGCGACGAGAGGTGCCATCCGATCCATTTCCCCCACCGTGTTGTGAACCATCCCTTGAATAATTTCTGCGTTTCCCTGCGGATCGGGAAACAGATTTGTACAACGAAAATACATCCGTCCGTCGTCCCAGTTGATTTCAAAATTTCCGACCGTCAGCGTTTGATTCACCCGCATCGCCAATTCAGTAAGTCGCTCCCGCTTGGTCGGGTCTTCTGTCATCTCTGGCGATTCCGCGACCACAGACACCGTCGCCAACCGTTCAAAGGCCTGGACGTGCAATTCCACTCTCGTGTGGTGAGCCTCAAATCCAGCACGAATCACTTCGCGACCCTCCACTTCGGCATAGTTCCAACCCGCTGAGCGAAAAGCGGCGAGTATCGTTGAGAAAAGTTCGGAGTGGGGCATGACGGTGTTTGCAAAAACTGCACCCTCACAGCAAGATCGCAAGTCAGGGCTGAAAGCCTTTCCCCTCAAAGTATCGCCCCGGTCCGCGATCGATCATCAAAACAAGCCACCCGAGAAGTCCCAGGACAACGCAGGACGCGATCCCTCCTCCTATTGCAAAAGCAATCCCGTTGGCAATTGGAACCAGAAACGCAGCCGCAAAAACACCGGCCGATGACGGTGGATCGAGAGGATCTTCAAACAGCTTGATTCGAGATCGCCCCAACTGAAGCATCAGCACAACGAGCAGTGCACTGGCAAGCAGGTAAGCGACAAGGGTAAATATCATCGACCCGCCAAAGATAGCTCCGCCAGCTAATCCGCTCAGGCCACCCAACATCGTGAAGCTATAGATCAGGTAGAAATACACAATCACTGCAACACGGCCAACCGGATTGCGATAGCCCGAAGCACCGATCACGATTGCGTTCATCACCAGGTTTCCCAGATAAGTCGAAGCAACTAATCCTGCAATCGAGGTCAGCTCTACGTTGCCAAGGAAATATCGCAACAAGAGATACGGCAGCAGCGAAACAAGAAGCAATCCGCTCAATGACGCTGCGACGAGAAATTTCCCCCACACGATCTGCCATCGAGTCAGTGTAGATGCGAGAAGCAACTCAATATTTCGTCCAGCGCCCACTTCCGACTGAAGAGAGGCAAACTGGGTGAGAGGGAGAATCAATCCAAAGCCAAATCCGAAGGCTATCTGAAGCAACATCGAGAAGGGCACTCCACCCGACGAAGCGTCAAAGAAGCTCTTAAACGAGACTTCCAGCAAAGTCGCAAGCAATCCAACGACTTGGAAAAGAATGAATGCCCACACCAGATAGTGAGCGCGCAAGCCCTGGCGGAGATCCCGGACAAAAACTGGACTGAGACGGTCGGGAAACTGCTTCAGCGTTTCCGGAACCGTTCCAGCGATCTCCATTTTCCACCCTGCCTAAAATTACGATGCCGGAGTTAGAACGATTTTTTGAATGTCCATCACCGCCTTCTTCGCTTTCGACTGCGGAATGATTGCGATCTTATTCTTTCCCTCCACGTCGAGCTTCACCTTCTCCAGCGTGATCTCTTTCCATGACTGAAAACCACCGGTGTCTTCGACCGTAAATTTGCGAGTCTGGTCATTGACGAAAATGGCGACTTCACTGCCTTCGTTTCCGTTTCCGCAGCCATAGGTCACCGTAACATCAAATTCCCCCGCAGTGCTAACATCAAAAATCCACTCTGCCCAGTCTTCCTGGTAAATCCAGAACCCGAGGCAATTCTTCTCCGGCTTTGGCTCGTAGCGCATCATTTCCGAATAGGTCGTCGCGGTCTTCGCTTCGAGAACGATCTCACCATCGATTGATTGCCCGAGTATCTCGTTTTCCGGCGCGGGAATGAATTTGAGACCTTTCACCTGAAAGGCAGGAACATTCGACTGATCGCCGGTCAACATCATCACAGGGTAATCACCCGGTTTGGGTATGTAGGCGGTTCCGAGAATCATCGGCTCGTGCATGCTTCGCTTGCTGGTTCTCGAAGCATAGCTCTTGAGGACTTCCTCTCCGATTTTAACCTGAATGCCGAGCTTGGGCCGAGCGGACTCGTAGAGCAAACCTACGAAGTAGTTTCCCCAGCGTTCCGCCTTCATTGTCCAGAACCAATTTGCAAAGTGACTCCCCGGTTGATACTTACCCTCCTCAGCATCGATCACAAACGAACCACGAGTGCGGTCCACTTCTACCGGATAATCCGGAGCAGATACGATTTCTCCCAACTCACTGAAGGGATCAGGAGGGAGATTGGATTTGCCAGCCTTTTCTTCAGCAAGTGTGAGTGAGCAGGAGAAGAAGGCTAAAAGGCAGGAGAAAAATTTCATGGCAAGCAGTCTATCGAAGTTGGTGACCCGCCGCAACCACTGAAAATCTGCGCAAATCTGAGTGGCGCGATTGTTTTCGTGTCTCGAACGAATCGTCGGAGTAGGATACCGGCATGTCCCGCTTTTGTGTCATCTTCTTTTCCGTCCCTCTTCTATCGCTGCTGCCATCTGGCGCCGAAAACTCAGCCCCGAAGCCAAATATCATCCTCATTATGGCCGATGACATGGGCTGGTCAGACATCGGTTGTTTTGGTGGAGAAATCCCAACTCCCAACATTGATCGCATCGCCAACGAAGGCATGCGCTTCACCCAGTTTTACAACAATGGAAAATGCACCACGACCCGAGCCAGCCTTCTGACGGGCCTCTATCCTCGCAAGGGCGGGAGAGGACAGGAACTCCTCACACCTAACATGCAAACGCTCGGCGAAGTCCTTGCTGCTGCGGGATACCAGACTGGACTCAGCGGAAAATGGCACAACGGAAACAAGGCTCCGCATCGCCCAATCGATCGCGGTTTTCAGAGCAGCTACGGGCTCTGGGACGGCTGCTGCAATTTTTTCAGTCCGGCCATTGCTGACCCGAATTTCAAAGGAGGACGCACGCGATTTTTCGGTCAGAACGACGTACGCATTACCGAATTTCCCGATGATTTTTTCACGACCGTTGCATTCACCGACCACGCCATCGCAACGATCAAAAAACACGCTGCGAACGAGAAGCCGTTTTTTCACTACATCGCCCACACCGCTCCTCACTATCCGCTCCACGCCACTCCCGAGGACATTACCAGGCACGAAGGCATCTACGATGCAGGTTGGGAATCGCTCCGCGAAAAACGCTACCAGCGACAAGTCGAAATGGGATTGATCGATCCTGCGGTTCATCCCAGGCCCGGTATGAACAAAGGCAATATCGGATGGGCAGAAATTCCAGACGATCGACTCGACTATGAAACACTCCGCATGGAAGTCTACGCAGCCATGGTTGACCGCATGGATCGCGAGATCGGACGCATACTAGATGCATTGGAGAGAGAAGGAATCGCCGATAATACGCTCATTATATTCCTTTCCGACAACGGAGGCTGCGCGGAGCAGCCCGGCGGCAGAACTCCCGAACAGATTCCCGGGCCTAAAGATTTCTACAGCCACTGCGGCCCCGACTGGGCCTGGGCGCAGAACACTCCCTTTCGACGCTACAAATCCACCACCTACGAAGGGGGCATCGCCACCCCGATGGTAGCGCGCTGGCCGAAGGGAATCGAAGCGGGTCAGACCACCGATCAGGTCGGGCACATCATCGACTTTTTGCCGACCTTTCTTGAACTGGCCGGAGGCGAGTATCCCAATTCCGTGAAGGGAAATCCCATTCTCTTGCCCGAAGGCATCTCCCTCGTTCCGGTCCTAACTGGCAAAAGCCAAACCATCGAACGCAAAGTCCCACTGTTCTGGCATTGGTCAGGAAATCGTGCAGTTCGAAACAAAAACTGGAAGATTGTCTGGGAAAAAGGAAAAGACGCAAAGTGGCAAATCTACAACCTCGCAAATGATAGGACTGAGACAAAAGATCTCGCGGACAAGCACAGCGCCCAGATCCAATTGCTATCGCGGAAATGGGAAGCGTGGGCGACGCAAACCGGCGTGAAGTTCTGAGACTTGAGCACAGAGACTTCCGGTGTAGCTTTCCGCCGTTCCAAGTCCCCGTAGTTCAATGGATAGAACAAGGGTTTCCTAAACCTTAGATGTAGGTTCGATTCCTACCGGGGATATGGCGCGCCTGCGGCGTCACCGCGCTTCAAACGCCAATGCGCAATCCAACAACTCGGACGGGTCGTCGATACAGTAGTCCGGGCCTTCTGTTTCCATCGCTTCGCGCCCATTAGTCCCCCAACAGACCGCGATCCCGGCTACATGACTCTTTCTTGCAGCTTCAATGTCGCGCGTTTCATCCCCGACATAGATTGCGGCATCGGGTTTCACCTTCTCCTTTTTCAGGACATTGGAAATTCGATGTGACTTGCCGAAAAGGCTCACTCCAGCCTCGATGAAACTGAAGGCGTCGGCCAATCCGAAACGATCGAGAAAAATCCGCACGTTGTCTGCCGAATTGGAAGTCAGAATCCCGAGCCGATAGCCTTGCTTCGACAAATCTTTCAGCGCACTTTCCACACCGGAAATCATCTCCACCTCCTCCATCCGCTCATGAAGAACTTTTCTCATACGAGCTCCGAGCTTCACCGCAAGCATTCGTGAAATCCCGAGATGATCGAGCAGCGCACGCGTGTTGAGTTTCCGCAGCTCTTTGACCTCCTTCATGGTTACGGTCGGGAGTTTGTAGTCCCCCGCCATGTCGTTGTAGATCTTCACACCGGTCTCCAGCGTGTTCGCGAGAGTTCCGTCGAAGTCGAAGATCAATAAAGGCTTGGAAGATCCGGGCATTGTGGGCACACTTTCCTGCCGTGCCTCCTTTTGGCAAGCGATACATCTACGCTTATCCGCGGTTTTTATGCCGGAGCGGGACGCCAAGGCGCGATGCAGCCAGCGTGTTTGCTTGTCAGAGGCTCAGAGCCACATGACCTTTCCAGATCCATATCTGACTGACAATTTCCATGAATCGAAGCACCCTGACTTTCCT
>JAKMGR010000030.1 GCA_022424805.1 Verrucomicrobiales bacterium | reverse complement strand
ACTCTGGCGCTTTCGCTGAGCCGCTTCGCGACGTTTTCTTGTTTTTTCCAATCGAAGCTTGGTTGCAACCTCATTTCGAACGAGTTTACGGATTTCTTCTTCGCCGACTCCAAGGCGGACAGTGACTCGACTGATGAGCGAATCCTGCAGCATCTTGTCCTCGATCAGAGCCATATCTCCGGCGAGATCTTTCGCGAAATTCAGCCGATCTCGCAGCGGACCCTGATTAAGTCCGCTGCCACGACGATCGATTTGAAAGTCGAAGAACTCGGGCGCGGCATCGAGAATCTCCCGCAGCGCGTCGGCACCCCGTGACTGGATCAACGAATCGGGATCTTCTCCATCGGGTAGCAACGCAAGCCGGATCAGCATTCCGGAGGGGGCGAGAATGCGGAAAGCTTTGCTCGCTGCTTTCAAGCCCGCTGCGTCTGAGTCGTAGCAGAGAACGACCTCGTCGGTGTGGCGTTTCAAAATGCGACCATGGTCCGGTGTAAGGGCCGTCCCGAGACCCGCAACGCCATTCTCGATTCCGGCTTCGAATGCAGAGATCAAGTCGAGTTGACCCTCAAAGAGAATGGCCCGTTTTTCCCGCAGGATGGAACGCTTTGACTTGTCGAGGCCGAAGAAATTTTTGCTCTTGTTGAAAATGATCGTCTCCGGGGAGTTCACATATTTTCCACCCTTCTGATCGGGAGAAAGAACTCGACCACTGAAGGCGATCGGTTCGCCCATGCCGTCGTTGATTGGGAACATCAGTCGATGACGGAAAAAGGAATACGCTCCGCGCTCGTGGTAGTTCTCATCACGCCATTTGGCGAGGCCTCCCTCGACGAGTTGGGGGACGGAAAAGCCTTCCGTCTTGGCCCAACCCATGAAGGAGCGCTGGTCTTCCGGAGCGAATCCAAATTTCCAGTTCCGGGAAATCTCCATGGTGTAGCCGCGGCCCTTCAGGTATTCGCGAGCGGGTTGAGCGCCTGGGCTTTTGAAAAGGAGACGATGGAACCAATCGGCAGCCAAGCGCTGCATGCGCTTGATCTCTCCGCGCGCCCGTAGTTTCGCCTGTGCTTGAGGATCATAGACTTCCTCTTCGATTGTAATTCCGTTGCGATTGGCAAGATGCTTCGCAGCCTCCGGGAAAGGAAGGTTGTCGTAGCGCATGATAAACTTGATCGCATCGCCACCCTCGCCACAGCCGAAGCAGTGAAAGGTCTGGCGTTGCGGGTTCACATTGAAGCTCGGCGACTTTTCATTGTGAAACGGACACAGCGCGAGGTAATTCACCCCAGCGCGCTTCAGCGGGAAATACCCCTGGATCAGCTCGACGATATCCGTCTCGTCGAGGATCTTCTGGATCGTTTCCTGGGAAATAATGGACATTCGCGGAGGGGGACACAACGGGATCTCTTCATCAAACCGACCCTGTTGATTCCCATATCTAACCCTGTTGAATGGTGGAGGCAAACGGGTCCGATGCTCAAAGGGATTTTTTTTGGGAAATTCTGAGATCGGAAGTAGCAATTGGCGGAGATAGACAAGTTGAAAGTGCAGGATCCGACTGTTCGAAAATCAATTCGCTTTGGTATCTTCTTCCTCGCTGTCCTTTTCCAGCGTCTGCACCAGCGCTCGGTAGAAGAAGGTTACGGAATCGTCTTCGCCTTCTTCGATCCGTTTGCGTGCTTTGTTGAATGGGAACGCGCGGAAATCTTCCTGTCCGCCGATTCTGGCGAGACAGATTCCAAAGTCTTCGGACTCTACCCACTCCCCGCCGTGTTTGCGGCGAATGACTTCTCCAACGTAGCTTCCGATCTGCAGGATCGTTACCTGTGGGAACAAGGGTGAGTTGTCGGACCACTCCTGTGAAACGAGGTCATCAACTTTCTGCAGGCTTTCTCTGGAGTAATCAAAATCGCATCCCTTGAACTTTCCATAGGTGACCCATTGCTCCGCAAGTTCGGGGATTTGGTCGATCAGGGAATCGTCTTCGTCGCGATCAGCTTCGGTTGGTTTGTTTTCAACCTTCAATACATCGCCCGTCGAGAGCGAAGAGGATTTTTTCTCCCGCTTGTTCTCTTCACGCGACGGATGCCTCCGTCCTGATTCCTGCGCCTTTGCCAGCGATGCGGCAAGCAGGGAAAGGATCGGAATGAGCATCAGAAAGAAGATATCGAAATAGAAATAGGCAGCGAGGCTGACCCAGAAAACAGCAAAAAGCCCGTCGGATATCCGACGAGCTTTGCAAAAACGAACGACACTTCGTAAGGAAGCGAGGAGGAAAAGAAGAATCAGGATTTTTCCGAGCATCGCGCTTGTCCTGTCTCAGCCTGTTCCTGCCTCCATTGAGTCGATCAATACTCGCGATCCTTCTTGATACCAGGGTCAGGCTTCGCGTAGCGGCCCTCTTCATCAGGCATCAGCGGGGAGTCGCCGTCGAGGGTGAGTTCCTTGACGTTGGGTGAGAAGGCATGCTCACTGTTCAACATCTGGTCGTAAGTGATGACTTGTCCCGTGTGAGCGGCCATGCGTCCCATTGAGGTAGTGACACTTGCTGCGATGCCTCGCTCGACTTCGTTGTGGTCCTTGTTCTCGCGGATCGCTTCGATGAGGACTTCCCACTCAATGTCGTAGGGGTTGCCCTCGTTGTGACCACCGCGAGTTTTTGAATTGTTCGGGAAAGACCAGGTGAGATTGTCTGACTTGGAGCGCCAGTTGGTATCGATGTTCTGGTCTTTGTAAATTCGTGAGCGAGCCGGGACATGACCTTGTGAGGAGATGACGGCAGAGCCTTTGGTTCCGTGAGCGTAGGCAGCGAATTCCTGGTGGCAGCCAACCATGTTGCGGCCTTCGTAGATCGCTTTCGCTCCGTCGGCGAAGGTGTATTCGACACCATAGCTGTCGAAGTTCTGATCGACAGCTTCGAGGTGCTCACCGTTGCGCTCGACCGTCTTGTGGTGGCGGCCACCGACGGCTTTTGCTTCGACCGGGAAGGAATTCTTGATCATGCACATCTCGTCAATGCCGTGAATGAAGAAGTCACTGAAGGATCCACCACTGAGCCAGAGAAAGCTGTGAAAGTTACGGATCTGATACTGAAGCTCGTTCTCTTCAGTCGTGTTTTTCGGTGTGAAGCACGAGCCGATCGGCCCCTGCATGCGGTAGGAACGCATGAATGTGATGTCACCGATCGCACCATCGTCGATGCGCTTCTTCAGTTCGTTACGCGATTTGCAGTGACGGCACATTAGGCCAACGCCGACTTTAAGTCCTTTTTCCTTCGCTTTCTCGTTGATCTCGAGAATTTTCCGGGAAGCGAATCCGTCAGCGGTGACGGGCTTTTCCATGAAAACGTTAAGTCCCTTTTCGACAGCGTATTCGAACATTGGCCAGCGGAATGCGCAGGGTGTCGTGAGGATCACGATATCGCCTGCCTTGAGCGAATCCATCGCTTTGCGGTATCCATCGAACCCAATGAACTTACGCTCGGGTGATACATCGATTTTGTCACCGACATTGGGATCCTTGGAGAGAGTCTCGTGTGACTTGTTGAGCTTGTCTTCGAATACATCGGCCATAGCGTGGAGCTTGAGAGGGCCGAGAGTTCCGGAAACAGAGAGGGCATTTTTTACAGCACCGGTTCCGCGTCCACCGGCCCCAACCAGCGCGAGCCTTACCTCTTCGTTCACTTGTGCGTGAACGTGAGGAATAGCAGCCCCCGCGAGCACAGAAGCTCCGGCTACAGTTTTCATGGCAGAGCGACGACTGGTCATAGAATGGCTTGAGTTATCAGACATGGAGAAATTCTGACAGCTTGGCTTTGTGGAGTCAATCCCGCGTAAGCGGAATCATAAGTCAAGGCGGTAGCGTTTCGGCTGGAGCGGTAGATGCGTAGAAGTTTTGCGTTGAAGGTCGGGGTCAAGAATGCGAACGAAGTACTGGCGGTGGA
>JAKMGR010000003.1 GCA_022424805.1 Verrucomicrobiales bacterium | reverse complement strand
CTCTACGATAGTTCCATCGGCAATGAGTTTAATCTCAATCTTGCCAAAGTGAACACCGACAAAAACATTAAGACATTTCCCATTGGGCACACCGATCGCTACGAGGCTCGTGGCAGTCTCACGCTCGATGCTGACGGGTCGGGACTCTGGATTGCTGGCGAGCGTGGCCGAGTCCGATGGGGGCTGGATGCTCGGGGTCATGGCAATACGACGGGGCTTAATGCCCAGAAGGAAATCCTCTTCGGTTATTTTGATTTTACTTCCGCCACCTTTGCAGAGATACCACTCGGACCAGCGGGAATGGCTGGGAATCCGGTGAATCTTCCCGATGTCGGACTGGGCGCGAGCGGAGATCCCTGGGTTGCCTATCGCTATTTTGATAGGATCCTCTGGCGCGTTGCGGTTACGAGTTATCGGAGAACCCGCAAAAGCTGGAGCTCCCGTCGACGGCTCGAGGGAGGTAGTTACGGACAGGATCGCAGGGCAACTTTTCTCACTGGAAAAGTTCCGACCGGTGATGTTCGCATCGTCTGGGCCTCGGATGGCCGAGCCACGAAAAAACACGAGGTCTCGGGTGTTTTTCTTGCCTCGCTTAAAGGTGCCAGCCCCATGCCGGATGCGACAGTTCCCGGCGCGCCGACGGATCTATCCAGCGAATCTTTCGCCGCGTCGCAGGCAACGCCGGAACGCCCCGGTGATGACAGGCATGTTTGGAAAGTCGGCGATCAGGAATTCGGGCTCTACTGGGGAGACCTGCATCGACACACCGATGTCTCGAATTGCCGGACGGGATTTGACGGGACGATCGTGGAGCACTTTCGCTACGCCTACGACATCGCGAAGCTCGATTTCCTGGGAACTTCCGATCACACCGATGTTGGCAAGTTTTATCACCCCTACGAGTGGTGGCATAACCAACGCATGCATGATGCATTGCACAGTCCGAGGCGCTTCAATTCCATCTATGTCTACGAGCGCGAGCAGCGCTGGCCGTGGGGTCACCGCAATGTCGTTTTTGCGCAGCGAGGCGGACCGGTTGTCTACATCAATCGGAAGCTGTATCGCGAGTCCCCGTGGCAGGACGCTCTCCCTGTGAAAGCCGGAGTGGGGGAGATCACGCCAATGGAACTCTGGGATCTGCTTCGTCGGTATGAGAAACCCGTCGCGTTGATCAGTCACACCGGCGCCACGGGGATGGGCACGGACTGGTCGAAGTATGAAAAGATCGATCACGCCAGCGAGAATCTCGTCGAAATATTCCAGGGTGCCCGAGTCAGTTATGAAGGCGAGGGCGCACCACAGCCCACTGCGGGCCTCAAGCCAGAGGAGGATTACACCGTGAACGGGGACGCAGATGCCACTCCGCCTGAGCCAATCGTCGACTTCGGGAAATTTAAAGCGGGGACTTACCGGAACGCTCTTGAGCTGGGGAGAAAGCTCGGCGTTTTTGCGAGCTCGGACCACATTTCCCAGCACGTCAGCTACGGCGGGGTATTCTGCAGAGAGTTTGATCGTGAGGGAATTATCGAGGGATTCGACGCTCGGAGAACGATTGCGGCGACGGACAAGATCTATCTGAATTTCACCTGTAATGGGGAACTGTTAGGGTCAGAAATCGTGACAAAAGGAGATCCAAAGTTGTGGCTGCGAGTCGATGGGACTGCAAGGCTGAAGCGTGTCACCATCGTACGGAATGAGAAGAACTGGGAGGTGTTCGATAAAATCGACGGGACCGATTTTGAAGAAAGCGTCGAGGATGACTCCATGCTGGAAGGCGAAAACCGCTACTACATTCGGGTCGAACAGGAAGACGGAAACATGGCCTGGTCCTCACCAGTCTGGGTGACTCGAGAGTGAGCCTCTCAAAACTCCGGCCAATCGTGCTTCGGATATCGTCCTCGTAACTGTGAACGCACTGCCGGATAGCTTCCTCTCCAGAACCCAGCCAAGTCCTCGGTCACTTGAACGGGGCGGTGGTTGGGGCCGAGGATTTCTATGACGACGGGGACACGTCCTTCGCAGATGGTGGGGCGGTCTTCCAGCCCGAAGATTTTCTGGATCAGCAGGGCGGCCTTTGGTTTTTCCCCGTCGACGTAGTCGACCTTCGCGGAAATACCATTCGACAAGGTGATGCGTTCCGGAGTGAGGTGATCTAGCAGTCCGGCCTGATGAACGGGCAGCCATTCGTTCAGGGCGGGCCAGACGTTCCGGTCTTTGATCTGCTTGTAGCTCAAGGCACCGGTGCAGATTTGCTGGAGAAGTAGCAACTTCGCATCCTCATCGACAGGCTCGAATTCGTATTCGGGACAGGATTCGGCAATGAGGTTGATGCGGGAGAAAAAGGCTTCCACCTTGCGATCCCACGACTTCAGATTTAGCTCTCCACTGTGGACGCGTTCTGCGAGCAAAGCGGCGGCTTCGTCCTCCGGTACATCTCCTCTTGGTTTGGATTCGATAACCAGATCGCGGAATCGTTTCTCTCTTCGGCCCTCGACGCGGCGGTTATTTTCATTCCAGGAGGCTCCGTCGTGTCCTATGAAATCGTTGGGAAATGCATCCCGCAACCACTCCTCGGCGACACGAGTGCAGAGGCCGAGCTTTACGTTTATTTCCCGCCCTTCGATTTCGATCATCTCACCGGCGATGAAAAGGCGGCTTTCTTTCGCTGACGCGACGCTGTCTT
>JAKMGR010000252.1 GCA_022424805.1 Verrucomicrobiales bacterium | reverse complement strand
TAAGATACCCATATGAAACACGACACGACTCGTGCCGGATTCCCGGCGCACGCGCTTGTTTGCACTCTGATTGCAGCTTTTGGATCGCTGCTCCTTCCCTCTTGTACGACCACGGGAAATTCCGGCGGAAGCGGCGCTGGGCATCTCCCTGCATCCGCACTCAATCACCCAGCAGTGAAGTCGCGCAACGCCATGATCGCTAACGAACCCGCTGGCGACTACTATATTGGACGACGCTGGTGGACAGACGGAACTCGGTTCTGGGGATATCTGAGAAAGCCGCGTCAACCCTGGTCCGAAGCGCGTCTTGTCATCATGAACGAATCGGTCATGAAGCAACCAGACCGAGTCCCTGAGCAAAGCGGACCGCAGTCCCACGGCTACGACCACAATTACGAATACCGAATCTGGGGAAGCTTCACCGGACTAACGATCTACGATCCGAATTCCAACTTCCGGATTCCGGAGTTTCGTCTCGCGAAATACGAGATGATTTCGCAGAATCCTGGCTTCCTGTTCTGGCCTGGTGAACAATACGGCACTCGCCGCCTTCCCCCGAAACATCCAGCGACTTTCTGATCGGCGGATTAAACCTTCTCCTTTCTGATCCCGTGAGCCAAATCTCCGTCCTCGTCGTAGAAGATGAACCTGCGATTGCGGAGACCTTGATTTATTCTCTTGAGATTGACGGCTTTGCTGTCACCCACGTCGGCACGGGGACAGAGGCGATCGAGCAGTTTCAGAAAGAGCCGCACGACCTTCTCGTTCTTGACGTCGGCCTGCCGGACATCACCGGATTTGATGTTTGTCGGGAAATTCGAAAAACGTCGGATGTTCCACTCCTCTTTCTCACCGCTCGCGAAAGCGAAATTGACCGGGTTGTCGGACTGGAATTGGGTGGTGACGACTACGTTACGAAACCCTTCAGCCCTCGCGAACTGACTGCCCGAATCCAAGCCATACTTCGCCGCTCGCGCAGCACACCGACGCACTCGTCGAATTCCGCCAATGACCTCTCAGAGATTAAACTTGGGCGAATCACGCTTTTCCCCGATCGCTACCAGGCACAATGTGATGGCAGGGATCTCGAGCTGTCGCGTTACGAATTTGGAATGCTACGCGTCTTCATGGAGCATCCCGGGCGTGTCTACACTCGTGACCAACTCATGGAATTGGTCTGGGATGAACCCGAGGCAGCGCTCGATCGCACTGTCGATGCTCATATCAAAACACTTCGGCGCAAGCTTCATGACGTCGATGAAGCTTTCGATCCGGTGAAAACACATCGCGGAATCGGCTACAGCTTCGATAATCTGGAAAGCACATGAGAATCACGCTACTCATCGTCGCCGGATTTCTCCTCATCGCCGGCAGTGGCTTCTTTTGGTTGATGAAAACTATCAGCGACGATATCGAGAAACAATATTCCCAGGCTTCCGAAGAGCCGCTTGTCGACTTCGCACATCTCTTTGCCTCCCTTTTGGAGCAGGACATGAAAGAGGGAAAAATTGAAGAAACAAAATTTCGCGAAGGATTTTCCAATGCCTACCGACGGGAGTTCCTCGCAAAAATCCACCAAATCCGGAAAAGTAAGATTCACACCAATGTCTATGTCACCGACGAAAACGGGATTGTAATTTTCGATTCGAAAAACGGATTACGCGAAGGCGAAGACTACTCCGAATACAACGACGTTTTCCTCGCACGAAAAGGAGAATACGGCGTTCGCGCCACTCGAAGCGATCAGAATGATTCGCGAACCACTGTCTTCTACATCGCGGCCCCCGTCTATGATGGGGAAAAGCTCGCCGGAACACTAACTGTCTCGCGACCGGAGACTGCGATGGCTCCGTTTGCGGAAGAATCCCGAGAGCTCGTCGTCCGATCCAGCCTCATTACTGCTGGAATCGTCTTTCTTCTGGGCGCGGCATGGGCCTACCTCGTCCTTCATCCCATCCGAAACCTTACCCGCCACGCCCAGCGAATCGCTCTCGGCAAACAAGCTACCTTGCCGGCAACAGGTATGGGCGAACTGCGCACCCTCAGCCTCGCGTTGGAAGACATGAGGCGGGAACTCGAAGGCAAGCACTACGTCGAAAACTACGTTCAAGCGCTGACGCATGAACTCAAAAGCCCCCTCGCCGCCATTCGTGGCGCCGCAGAACTGATCGATGATCAGATGCCGGAAGAAAAGCGAAAGCGCTTCCTAGGAAATATTCTCACCGAAACTGACCGAAGTGAGAATATGGTAAGGCGGCTCGTTCAGCTCGCGTCCGTCGAAAGCCGCACCCGGTTGGAAAAGCGCGAGACAGTTGATCTTGCGACGCTCGTCCGGGAAGAAGTTGCGGGCCTTTCTTCTTCTATCGAGACGAAAAAGCTTTTGATTGAGGATAGTGGAGTAGGAGCGGGCCTATCAATCGAGGGAGACTCTCTCATGCTTCGAATCGCCGTTCGCAATATCCTGTCTAATGCGATCGACTTTTCACCCGAAGGAGGAGAAATCGAAATCATTCTTTTGCAAAAGGAAAAAGGCATTCAACTGAGCATTCTCGACCGAGGACCCGGCATTCCAGAATACGCCGAAGGACGAATTTTCGATCGATTTTACTCCCTCAAAAATGAGATCACCGGGCGAAAAGGTTCCGGCATTGGCTTGAGCTTCGTGGAAGCCGCCATGCACCTTC
>JAKMGR010000705.1 GCA_022424805.1 Verrucomicrobiales bacterium | reverse complement strand
CTCTTTCGCATCGAAGAACCGGTCGTCGATCCTGTTTCGACAATCCGGGAAATGGCGTGCGGGGTATCCGATCAAACCTGGCAAGTCGACTGGGGGAAAAACGCGAAACTCGAATCAGATGGCAAAGGAATTTCTTCGATCCGAATTCAAAATGAGGACGGGCTCGAAGTAGCACTCCAAGCGAACCGATACCTGCTCGCTGCCGGAGCGGGCAACGGAGCCATTCTCGATCAGCTCGGCATGCGCCAGCCCGTAATGCAGCGACGTCCGCTTCATCAATTGATTATCCGGAAACCAGAGCTGCCCGCGTTTTACTCCGTCTGCGTCGGGACAACTCCGAAGCCTCCCGTCGTCGTGACAACACATGTGGACTCGCAGGGACGAACGCTCTGGTATGTGGGAGGCGATATCGCGGAACAGGCGGGAGTCGATCGGAGCGAGGCGGAACAAGTCGAGTTTGGTAAAAAGCGTTTTGCGGAATACCTGCCATGGATCGATCTGTCAGTCGCCGAATGGTTCACTCATCGAGTGGATCGCGCGGAACCCCTCACGGGAACCAACGACCGCCCTCCCGGTGCCTACTGCGAGGAAATCGGGAATGTAATTGTTGCATGGCCAACCAAACTTGCCCTCGCCCCTGAATTGGCAGATCAGGTTCTGAAAAAAACAACGGCATCAGATCGCCTCGAAAACATCTCCCTGCCCCTGCCGCGCCCACCCATCGGCAAAGCGCCCTTGGAACTGGATTAAACCATGAAATGCAAGCTCATTCACTCAACTGATATTGCCGTTTCTCAACTTGGATTGGGCACTGTGAAATTTGGTCGCAACCAGCAGGTGAAATACCCGAGCCAGTTTGATCTGCCGAGCGATGACGAAATTATGACTTTGTTAGACATGGCTCAGGAACTGGGAATCAACTTCATCGACACAGCCCCCGCTTATGGTATCAGTGAGGAGCGACTCGGAAAGTTACTAGGTTCGCGACGGGATGACTGGGTCATCATGTCCAAGGCAGGCGAGGACTTTCACGACAGTCAATCGCACTTCGATTTCTCTCCCTGTGCCATCAACGAAAGCGTCGAGCGCACTCTGTTGCGTCTCAGAACCAACAGGGTTGAGTGCCTTCTTCTACACTCTTCAGGCGAGGACTTGGAGATTCTTGATCACTCTGGTGCAGTCGAAACCCTATTTAATTTGAAGGAACAGGGATTGGTCCGTTCGATTGGGATTTCCACGAAAACTGTCGAGGGAGGCCTTCGCGCCATAGAATTAGGACTCGATGCCGTCATGGTCACCTACAATCCCTGGCACCTCGAGGAAGAAGCCGTTCTCGATGCTGCAGAAAAATCGGGCACCTCTGTCTTTCTGAAAAAAACATTCGGCAGCGGCTGGTTGGGAGACGAGAACGCTTCAGCAGATCCGGTAGCAGAAGCACTGGGCTTTGTCCTTTCCCACCCGGCGGCTACTTCGGCCGTTGTCGGAACGATCAATCCGAAGCATCTGAGGGAGAATTGCGAAACGCTTGATCGCGTCCAACCGGATTGATTTCCAAAAACCGTTTGGGCAGAGAGAAAGTTGAGGCAAGTTACCGCGTTTCCATGCCTAATACGACGCCACTCTTTTTTGACAGCCATATGCACACGCCGCTATGCAAGCATGCGGTGGGTCATCCTGTCGAATACATGGAGCGCGGGATCGAAGTAGGGCTCGCGGGAATCATCATGACCTGCCACAGCCCGATGCCGGACGGTTTTTCCCACCGCGTTCGCATGGCTCCGGAGCAGTTCGAGGAATACGTAGCACTCGTAAACTCGGCTACGAACCTCGCTCCCGATGGCTTTGAAGTTCGACTTGGGATGGAGAGCGATTTTTTCCCTGGAATGGAGAAGTGGCTCACCAAATTGCACTCCAGCGCCGATTTTCATTACATCCTTGGGTCCGTTCATTGGCACATCCCTGAATATCTCGACAACTTCTGGCGAGGCGATATCCACGCCTTCCAACGACAGTATTTTGAGCACCTTGCCGAATCAGCCGAGAGCGGATTATTCGATGCCCTTTCCCATCCTGATTTGGTAAAGAACGCGAAGCCGGATGATTGGGATTTCGATGCGATGCGGGGCGTCATCGGCGATGCACTGGATCGAATTCAACAGACCGGTGTTGCCATGGAAATCAACACTTCAGGAAAACAAAAAGCCCTCCCTGAAATGAATCCCGGGCCGGAGATGCTCACGATGATGGCAGAACGAGACATTCCTATCGTGATTGGTTCTGACTCCCACAATCCCGGTCGAGTCTCGGATGGTTTTCGCGAAGCCCTCGACTTCCTGGAACAAGCCGGCTACGACACTGTCAGCGTGTTTCGAGAACGCAAGCGTTCTGATTATCCGATCAAAATGATCCGGGAGAGTTGGGTAGATCCTCCGCCAGAAGATTGAGTCGCTTACAGCTTCGACTCGATTTCCCCAATTTCCTTGGCCAGTGCGGACATCTTTTCGACTTCCTGACGGTATCCCGCTTCGTTATTTTGAATGTAGAACTCGTCACGGCGAATTCGGCACTCTGACATACGGCGGCGCAGGTCCTCAATCTTAGCCATACTGACCGCCAAAGTGTCGCTGCTCTCGTCGATCTCGGGGAATCCCCTCGGAGTAACATCTGGAATTTCAAGGCCGGGGTTTTCGGGCTCTGACTTCACTACAGCAGGCTGAGGGGAATCAACCCGCCCGGCCAACTGAACTTCTTTCTTGGAAGAGTCCGCAATGCCACGAGTCGACTCCGAGCCATTTGGCTGCCTCTTGTCCTCGTAGAAAAACTTTCCTACTTCTGCGTAAAATCGATTTACCGGAGGCTCGAAAACAGGAGCAGTGACAAACCCAAGGCGGAGAACAGAGAGCCCGAAGACAATCATCGCCGCTACCTTGATTGCCTGCTTCATTCCTGATTTTTCAGGGAGAATATCATCCACCGCATTCCAGAGCGGTTTGACACGCCCTTGATTGCGAGGAGCGCCCCCCTGATCTGACATAGTCGCATTCGGAGAATTGACTGGTGCGCCAGTTTCCCCGTCATCGCCGACCAATTCGAAAACGGAATCGCATTTACAGAGGACGAGATCTTCCTGATAG
>JAKMGR010000697.1 GCA_022424805.1 Verrucomicrobiales bacterium | reverse complement strand
TCTTTCAACGGTGGAGACGCCTTGATTCTCCTGCTCCCTGGTGAAATTTACGTGGATTACCAGCTGTATGCGCAGGAAGTAGCTCCAAATCGACTCGTGATGACCCCGGGTTACGGCGATTCCGCTGCGGGCTATCTTCCCACGGAAAAACATTGGGAGGAGGGTGACACCAACCTTAAGGGGTGGTGCTGGATCGACAGAGGGATGGAGCCGCGGGTAAAGACGGTGATTCGGAGCCTGGTGGAAGGCGCGGAATAGCACTACTCGCCAACTCTTGTTACCTCGTCCGGTTTCAGAATCGGCATTCCGTTTTCGATCCGAAAAGCGAGGCTGCGGTCTTCGGTGAGAAAGCCTCCTTCGGGAAAATCGATTCCAAGCTTTTCCAGTTCACTTGCCGAGGCGCGTTGTAGGGGCTGCTGAGTGACAGGGCAACGCAGCAGTCGGAGTGTTTCGTCTCTAAGTGTCACATCATCCATATCAGTAGAAGGCCACTGATTCGTCGATCTCGGTGGACCAGGCGTTGATGCCTCCCATGACGTGGCAGACATCGGTGAAACCTGCTTCGTTGAGGATGGCGAGCGCTTTTGCGCTGCGCCCTCCGACTTTGCAGTGAATAATCGTTTCCGCATCGCGATCGAGTTCGTCGAGTCGACCCGGGAGTTCCCCCAAGGGAATGACAACCGAATTCGGCAGACGGCAGATGTCGACTTCGTGTAGTTCACGGACATCGAGAATGACAAAGTTGCTATCCTTCTCCATCCGGCCCTTCAGCTGGTAGACATCGATCTCGCGGAGTGTTTGTTCAGGCATTTCGCAGGTGTATTCGATTTCTTCGAGTTCTTTGATGCTAGGGGATTCGCCGCAGATCGCGCATTTCGAATCCCGACGCAGCTTGATTTCGCGAAAGCGAAACGCGAGTGCGTCGAAATGAATGAGTCGGCCGATCAGTGGTTCGCCGATTCCGAGAATCAATTTGATGGCTTCGTTCGTTTGCAGGCAACCAATGATGCCGGGAAGCACTCCGAGAACGCCGCCTTCGGCGCAACTGGGAACCTGGCCTGGCTCTGGTGGTGTCGGAAAGAGACATCGATAACAAGGGCCGCCGAGGTGAGGAGCAAATACCGAAACCTGTCCTTCAAAACGGAAAATGGATCCATAGATATTCGGCTTTCCTGTCAGGACGGCGAGGTCATTGCTGAGATAGCGAGTCTCGAAGTTGTCAGTCCCGTCGATGATGAGATCATATGGTTCCGCAATTTCTGCGGCGTTTTCATCGTTGAGTCGTGTATCGTGGAAATTCACTTTCACCTCGGGATTGATGGCGCCAAGTCGCTCCATCGCGGAGTCGCCTTTCTTTTTTCCTACGTCTTCGGTATCGTGAAGGAGTTGGCGTTGGAGGTTGGAGAAGTCGACGACGTCAAAATCGACGATTCCGATTTCGCCGATCCCGGCTGCGGCAAGATACATCGCAATGGGTGACCCGAGCCCTCCCGCTCCAATGCAGAGAACGCGAGCTGCCTTAAGTTTTTTTTGGCCTTCCGGTCCCACATCCGGAATCGAGAGATGGCGGGCGTAGCGCTGCATTTCTACGAGGCTGAGTTGGGTATCAGCGATGCGAGAGGGTAGTAGAATCGATTCCATGCGATCTGGGCGGATGTAAAAAGTTAGACGGAAAGCAAAAGGGCGTTCGCTCTACTTGGCAAATTAGACTTTATCGTACTCTGTCACGTAACCTATCTGTAGACGTTTGCAAAGCTTGCAAAAACCCGACCATTTATGATGAAACAATACCAACTCCTATCGAAACTCGCGATTTCGCCCGCGATGATCGTTGCCATCTCCCTTGGCTTTTCCGCCAGCGTTTCTGCTGAAGATGCCAACTTCGAAGACCTGAAGAAAAGCCTCAAGTTCGACAAATCTGAGGGTCCACCCGCCAACGGTGCTGTCTCCAGTTACGCCGAAGCCCTCGAAAATGCGATGCCCTGCGTGGTCACAATTTTCGCTTCCAAGTCGGTCGAGGTGAACACCAACAGCAACCAACAGCAGGAAGAACTTTTCCGCCGGATGTTCCCGGATCTTCCGGATGATTTTTTCGAGAGACATGGCGGCGAGGGAGATGGAAAAAGATCAGAGCAGGGCCTCGGCTCCGGAGTTATCATTTCTCCTGATGGCTACATCCTGACAAATAACCACGTGGTCGGTGATGCCGACGAAATTAAGGTCACTCTTCCCGAAACAAAGAAGGAATTTTCCGCGGAAGTGGTGGGAGGTGATCCTCGCACGGACGTTGCTCTGATTAAGATCAAGGCAAAAGGGCTTAAGCCTATTCTGATCGGTGACAGCGCGAAGCTTCGTATCGGTGACGTTGCTCTTGCTGTGGGGAACCCTCTAGGACTGGAGCAGACCGCAACGCTCGGAATCGTGAGCGCGATCGGACGAAACGATCTCAATATCACGAATGGTGGTTTTGAGAATTTCATCCAGACAGACGCGGCCATTAACCGCGGTAACTCGGGGGGCGCGCTTGTCGATGCTCGTGGACGGCTCATCGGAATCAACACGGCTATCCAGTCGAACTTTACCGGTGGAAACATCGGAATTGGTTTCGCGATTCCATCGAACATGGCTCTGAACATCGTTGAGCGTCTCATGAACGGTGGAGGGGAGGTTCAGCGTGGTTTCCTTGGAGTGCTCCTCAGTGAACTTGATGAGAATTTTGCGAAAGCGCTAGGCCGTGACGAGCAATCCGGCGTGCTCATTCGCGAGGTCGGCGGAGGGACCCCTGCCGAAAAGGCAGGCATCAAACCAGGTGATCTTATTCTCGGATACAACGGGAAACAGGCGAGCGACGTTCAGGGGCTCCGCCTTGACATCAGCAACACGCCGCCTGGCGAAAAGGTGACTTTCGACATCGTTCGCAAGGGCAAGCCTCGCAAGATTGAGGTGATACTTGGTGAACTTGAGACAGGAATTCAGGCCTTTGCAGGACAGGGAAGAGTTTCTCCGAAAGTGAAGCCACAAGAGTTCGTGGAAGGTGTACGCATTGCGAATATCGACGACGAGCAGCGGGAAGCTCTTCAGGTCGATGAAGACGTAAAGGGTGTCATCGTGGAAAGCGTGAAGGACAACGTTGCAGCCGCCACGGCAGGTCTTCGCCCTGGTATGATCATTACGCAGATCGATCAGCAGGAGATCAAGAATGTTGGTGAAGCCTTCGACATCGTCGGAGAATTCGAAGCTGATGTGCTGCTTCTGCAGGTATATGTGGCTGGACGACGTGACATTCTCGCGATTCCCCTGACAGAGGAATAGAGCTTTTCCGCCCGCAGCACTAGTGAGTGTCATGGTCTGATGGATTCCGACCGCGGTATCAGCCGACTCGATCAGGAATCTGTCGGCACTCACGGATGGCAGGTCCGCCTGCAAAGAAAAGGCGTCCGCTATGGACGCTTTTTTTCGGACTCGGCGTGGGGTGGTCGCGAAAACGCGTTGAACATCGCGAAGCAGTATCGAGACAAAATTCTTGGCCACTCCGAACGATTGTCGGGTGGATCGAATGTCTCTTCCCGTTCCCACACGGGACCGACAGCGAGATCGAGTTCGGGAGTGGTAGGTGTTACCCGAATTGTGCAGTGTAGCTCAAACGGTGTGGAGTATCGTTTCTGGCAAGCGAGTTGGACAACGCCAGATGGCGTGCGTGAGACTATCCGCTATTCCATTCTAAAATACGGAGACGAACTTGCCTTTGAAAAAGCGGTTCGTGCGAGACGGCGGGCAACCACGTGAATCCCGAATCAGGACGAATACTGATTTCTTTGGGGGAAAAATTACTCTTCTTCCTTGGGAATTTCCGCCAGCAACGAGCTGATGTAGGGGAAGAGTTGTTTCTTCCGGCTGACGACTCCTTGCAGGTTGAAGAGATCGGCGTCTTTTTTGGGGTAGGAGATCAGCTTTCGAATTTTCTGTGGGGCCTCGACGAGGAGCAGGCTGTCGTTCAGAGTGATGTCTG
>JAKMGR010000690.1 GCA_022424805.1 Verrucomicrobiales bacterium | reverse complement strand
ATGGTGAGGCGTGGCTGAAAGTCTTCTCCAAAGCAGGTAACGGCAGCAGTTCCGAGTGCGGAAGTTGCGAGAAAGGTTCGCCGGTTCATTTTTCCTCACAATCGCGCGGCAATGTCTTTCGCAAAGTAGGTCAGGATCATGTCCGCTCCGGCTCGCTTGATGCCGAGAAGAGATTCCATGGAAACTTTTTCTTCATCGATCCATCCATCGGCAGCTGCGGATTTGATCATGAGATATTCTCCGCTGACCTGGTAGGCTGCGATGGGTATTGCAAAAGAGTCAGCAAGATCGCGAACGATATCGAGATAGGGGCCAGCGGGTTTCACCATGAGCATGTCGGCGCCTTCGGCGACATCGAGTTCGGCTTCGCGCAGTGCTTCGCGACGGTTCGCCGGGTCCATCTGGTAGGTCTTCTTGTCTCCGGCTTTTGGCGCGGAATCAAGCGCGCCACGAAAGGGGCCGTAGTAGGCGGAGGCGTATTTCGCGGTGTAGCTGAGCAGAGAAACTTCCTCGTGACCCGCCGCGTCGAGAGCGGCGCGAATCGCGCCGATGCGGCCATCCATCATGTCGCTGGGAGAAACCACGTCCGCCCCGGCATCAGCATGACAAAGTGCCTGTCGGCAGAGGATCTCCACCGTTTCGTCGTTTAGAATCTTCAGTTCGCCGGCGTCGTCTTCCACGATAATACCGTCGTGCCCGTCTGAGTTGTAGGGGTCGAGCGCGACGTCGGTAATGACGGCGACGTCGGGATACTGCTTCTTGATCGCCCGGATCGCACGCGGAACGAGACCGTCAGCGTTGTAGCATTCTTCGCCGTGGGAGGACTTGAGCTCTTCTTCGATTTTGGGAAAAAGAACAACGGCTCTCACTCCGACTTCGCGAGCTCGTCCCACTTCTTCGACAAGTCCGGCGAGGCTCCAGCGATAGAGGCCGGGCATGGATTCGATCGCATCGTTCTGCTCTTCATCGTGGAGAAAGAGCGGATAAATGAGATCCTCGGGCCGTAGAGTTGTTTCCCGGACGAGACCGCGAACCGCGGGTGACTTGCGGTTGCGCCTCGGGCGAATGGGGAGTGTCAGCTTTTCGGACATACTTCGTAACCTTCCTTCGTATCTTTGATTTCCCAACCGGCTTCTGAAATTTTATCGCGGAGCCGATCTGACTCTTCCCAGTTCTTTTCCTGCTTCGCAGCAAAACGCTTTTCGGCGAGTTCGGCTATCTCTGCAGGGACCGCTACGGAGGCGGCGGCATCGAGATCGGGCAACTCGAGTCCAAGGGCAGTGAGAACGAAACGAAGACCGATTCGCTCTTTGGCGGCTTCGTCAGGAGAAAGCTCGTCGGGCTTGATCGCTTTCATTGCCGAGAAAACACGACCAAGTGCATCGGGAGTATTCAGGTCATCCTGCAGTCCAGCAAAGGCATCAGCAAAGGAACCGAGATCCTGGACTTCCCGGAAGCGACTTAATCCTCCTAAGTCAGTGACCCAACTCTGTTCGGTATCCGATCCAACCCCGTTGGGCACCGAACTGTTAGCAAGAGCCGTATCGAACTTCGCGATGCGCTGCAGGGCCTGCTTCGCTGCGGCGAGGGCAGGGAAGGACTCGTTTCCGCTGTCGTCGCGGGCGACGAAGTTCAGCGGCTGCCGGTAGTGGGCCGAGATCAAGACGTAACGAAGATCGGCTGGTGAAAAGCCCGCTTCGATGAGTTGATCGAGCGTGTAGAAATTTCCGGCGCTCTTCGACATCTTTCCTCCGTCGACGAGAAGATGGGTCAGGTGAAACCAGTGGTCGGCCATGCAGGTTCCAGTGCATGCTTCGCTCTGCGCGATCTCGTTTTCGTGGTGAGGAAAAACGAGGTCAACTCCGCCCGAGTGTAGATCGAAATTCTCTCCGAGGTACTCGCGGCACATCGCGGAGCACTCGAGGTGCCAGCCGGGTCGTCCCTCGCCCCAGGGGCTTTCCCAGTAGTTGTCGCCATCTTCGTCGCGTCGCGCTTTCCAGAGAGCAAAGTCGGCGACTGAATCTTTTTCGTATTCATCATCGGCGACCGCGCCGGATGCCCCGTCGCGCAACTCACGCTGATCGAGCCGCGAAAGTCGCCCGTAGGTGTCGAAGCTGGATACTTTGTAATAGACCGAACCATCGTCACTCTGGTAGGCGTGTCCTTTTTCCACGAGCTCTTCGATCATCGCGATCTGATGAGGGATGTGCTCAACGGCGCTGGGCTCTTCGTGAGGTGAGAGCAGGCTGAGCCGTTCGCAGTCCGCGCGAAAACGGTCGCGCCATTGGTTTGTGAAATCGATCAGGGTTTTTCCCGCCGCCTGCGAATCCCGGATCGTCTTGTCGTCGACGTCGGTGAAATTGCGGACATGCAGCGTATCGATTCCGGAAAGCTCCAGAGTCCGACGAAAAACATCCTGCAGGACGAAGGTGCGGAAGTTTCCGATGTGAGCCGGGCCGTAAACGGTCGGGCCGCA
>JAKMGR010000689.1 GCA_022424805.1 Verrucomicrobiales bacterium | reverse complement strand
ATGGTGAGGTAGGTGGTAAGACAATGAAGTTCGGCTCGGGCGTCTTTCGATTTCGCCCGGATGGATCAGAGATGGAGTTTCTTCATCAGTTTAACAACAACACCTGGGGGCTGGGACTGAACGCAGCAGGTGATGTCTTTGGATCGACCGCCAATCGAAATCCAGCCTTCTTTGGTGGGTTTCCTGAGACGGGCTATGCAGAAGGGAAAAAGGGAACAAGCGCTCGCATGATCGCTGACGAAATCGCGTTTCATCCGATCACACCGAATGTTCGACAGGTCGATGCCTTTGGCCAATACACCGCTGGTGCGGGATATGCTTTCGCGACTTCGAATCAATTTCCTCCGAAGTGGCGTGATCGCATAGCCTTTATCGGCGGGCCGACGGGACATCTGTTGGGGATGTTCGAAAATATCCGGGAAGGAGCAGGCTACCGGGCCATCAACCGTTTTCATCTCCTCGCCAGCGCGGACGAATGGTTCTCCCCGGTTGCGGCCGAAGTCGGACCGGATGGGCATCTCTGGGCGGCAGACTGGTATAACTTTATCATTCAGCACAATCCAACTCCCAACCCGGAAAGGGGTGGCTACGAGGCGAAAACCGGACCGGGCAATGCGCACGAGAATCCTCTTCGTGATAAACAGCACGGACGCATCTACCGCGTGATTTGGGACGGAGCGGCCGAGTCCACGCTGGATTCTCTAGAGGAAGCCAGTGACACAGAACTGCTTGCCGCCCTTTCCCACGATAACCAGTTCTGGCGTCTCACCGCGCAACGCATCCTCGTCGCGAATGCGAGAAAAGGCTCCGCTCCGGCGCTTCGTAAACTCCTCAACGAATCAAAAGGCGTCGCTGCTGCTCATGCCCTCTGGATACTTGATGGATTGGGCGAGCTCGATCGGGAAACCCATCAACTCGCTCTGCTTCGTACTGGAGATTCCATTCTGAAGCGCAATGCAATCCGTGCGATTCCCAATACAGGCGAAGGTGCTCAGCTTTTTTATGACACGGCTGTCGTTCAGGATCGGGATTCGCTGGTTCGTCTTAGTGCATTCTCCAAGCTCGCCCATCTCCCGGATCGCAAGCTAGCGGAGCGTGCCGCGCGGGAATTGATCAAACGAAAAGAAAACCAATCTGACGAATGGCTTTCTCTTGCTCTCCGGGCCAGTGGAGCCAGAAATGTGAAACGCGGTCCGGCAAAAGTGACCGGGCCAAATCTTTTGCCCAACCCTTCCTTTGAAGACGTGAGAGATGGCCTTCCTGCAAGTTGGGCCGTGCGCATCTACAGCGGAAAAGCTGAACACCTTGGAGCAACCGCGCAAGCGCGCACCGGGGAACGGAGTCTTCGCATCTCTTCCGATAAAGGAGCCGACTCATCTGTTTATGCCAAAGTTAAGGTGAAACCGCAGACTAACTATCGCATTTCCGGTTGGGTGAAAACAGCAGGGTTATTAGGCGCCCGTGGAGCTCAGATGAACGCTCACGAAGTGCAGCAACAACCGATGGGCTCCCGGACAAATGCGTTTCAAAAGGCAACACGAGAATGGAGCAAAGTGGAAGTGATTTTTAATTCACAGGATCGGACAGAGATCACGATTAACTGCCTGTTCGGGGGTTGGGGGAAATCAACGGGCACGGCCTGGTGGGACGATGTTGCGATGTATGAAATCGAGTACGAAACCATCCTCGAAGACGAGCCGGAGTTGACGGATGGCGATGCGGGTAGAGGGAAGAAAATTTTCGAAACCCATCCTGTCGCTGGTTGTGTTCGCTGCCACGTTGTGGGGGGTAAAGGGGGACCAGTTGGTCCGGCTCTCGACGGAATTGCGAGCCGCAAGAGCAAAGACTATATTCGGGAAAGCCTGACTGACCCACAAGCGACAATGGCGGAAGGCTTCCCTGCGGAAGTTTCCCCGATGCCCCCGATGGGCGTTCTCCTGACAGAGCAGGAAATGCGGGATGTGATGGCTTATCTGATGACTTTGCAGTAGCTGAATAAAATCACGCTATTTGGCTTCCTCTCCGACGTTTTCCATGTGGACATGCATCTGCGGATACGGAATCGAAATGCCGGCTTCGTCGAGCGCAAGCTTAATCTCCTCAGTCAGGGCGCATTTGGTAGCGAAATAATCCGAGGTTTTCACCCAGGGGCGTACATGAAAATCGACGCTTGATCCTCCGAGTTCGCCGACAGCGATAAATGGCTCGGGATCTTCGAGGACAAGCTCATTGGCTTTTACGACCTTCTCCAATGTTTCCTTTGCCAACTTGATGTCATAGTCGTAGCCAATGCCAATGACGAGATCGATTCGCCGGGTATCGCGAGCCGTAACGTTGGTGATCGTTCCGTTGAAAATGTCGCCGTTTGGGATGATGAGTTCCTGGTTGTCTGGAGAACGCATTTTGGTGCTGAAGATTCGAATTTCCTCGACCACGCCTTCTTCTCCTCCTGCCTTTACCAGGTCACCCGCTTTGAAAGGTCGAAAAATGAGCAACATGACACCGGAAGCAAAATTCTGAAGCGAGTCTTTCAAGGCAAGCCCTACAGCCAAGCCCGCAGCACCAAGAACGGCAATAAAAGATGTGGTATTGATTCCCAATTGGTCGATTGCGGCGATAAGGACGATCAAGGTGAGAACCCACTTTAGTATATTCTTCAGGAAGTTGATGAGCATCTCATCCATCTTCGACTTCCCAAGTGCTATACCGATAAGATTGACAAGCCATTTCGCGACGATCGATCCAACGACAAAAATCAGAACTGCTGCGATCAAGTTCGTGCTCCACGGGATGATGTAATCCACAAAAACTTTTTCGAGATCGATTTTGGAAAGGTCGAAGTATTTGAGGCCCATAGGCAATGAAGCTGCCGTTTTTTTCCCGTTGAGCAAGTCGCAACTAGGTTAATTCAGGAATACTAGGAGAAAAACTCATCGGCTGGGTTGCACTCGATATTTTCAGCCGGAATGGCCGGATGGCTGAAATGGCCTAAAAAATGACCGACCAATGGTAGACGGGGCAAGACAATCTTGGAACAATGGGTATAATCATGGATGGAGTTTTGTATTTCCATCTGGACTTCAATTCAGACATGAAAAAAATTTCCAATTTCTTTTCTCGAAGAATGCTGTCAGCCGGATTGGTTTGTCTCTTAGCAAATATCTCGATTTTTGCAGAAGCTGACAACGGGTGGAAAACAAAATCCCTGCTTTCCGATTTCTACACCGAGCAGGTTCTGCCGGGGGATTCCATTCGATTCGAAAACGTTGACATCAGTCCAAGTGAACCGCTTCAGATTGATGTCCACATTACCGTTGCCAATGCAAGCGCCCTGCCACGTTACATGGCCGGGATTGATTGGTTTGAAGTAAAAAAGCGGCCGATAAGTAGGTCTCGCGAATGATGATGAAAATACTGTCTTTAACCCTATGTATGCTGTTTGTGGCCCCCCTCGGCCTGCTGGGCAATGACGCGAAACGTGTCGTCTTTATTTCCGGCAAGCCGAGCCACGGTCCGATGGATCACGAGCATCGAGCAGGGAATATGCTGCTGGCTAAACGGCTGAATTCAGCCAAGGTTGGCGTTGAGGCGATCGTTCTCCCGGATGTCGGCTATCCGAAGGATCCAAGCGTGCTAGAAGGTGCGGCGACGATTGTCATTTTCTGCACTGGCCACCAGAATCACCTGCTCAATCCGAACCTGGAAGGCTTTGACACCTTGATGAAAAATGGAACCGGCGTCGTGATGATTCACTGGGCGACTGAGGCGCAGATCGGTATGCCGGCGAAGAAATTTCTCGAATGGATGGGAGGATTCTGCGACCTAAATTGGTCGGTCAACCCGCACTGGAAGCCGAATTTCAAAAGTTTCCCGGATCACCCGATCGCCAATGGAGTAAAGCCGTTCAGTGTCCACGACGAGTGGTATTATCACATGCGCTTCGTCGGGGACCTGGAAGGCGTTACGCCGATTCTTTCTGACCTCCCGCCACCAGAGACTCTGAAGCGACCAGACGGTGCGCGGAGTGGAAATCCTCATGTTAGAAAAGCGGTCGAAAATGGCGAGAGCCAGCACGTTGCATGGGCATATCAACGGCGAGAGGGAAAGGGGCGAGGCTTCGGCTTCACCGGCGCCCACAACCACGAGAGTTGGCAGAATGACATGTTCCGCAAGGTCGTGTTGAATGCGATTCTCTGGACTGCGCATGTTGAAGTGCCGGATAATGGCGTAGCCTCGGAAACTC
>JAKMGR010000677.1 GCA_022424805.1 Verrucomicrobiales bacterium | reverse complement strand
GGCATGTCCGGGGAAACCAACAACGAAGTTTACTTCGGCATCTCCATTAAGTGCCTTGATCAAGCTGAGACGATCCCCTTCGTTCCGGCGCGTCCCGAGACGATGCTGGAGTATGATCTCGCTCGTGCGATTTCCAGTGTTCACGGTGGCAATGAGAAGAGAATCGCAGTCATGACCGGCATGGAAGTCGCTGGCGGTTTCGGAGGGAACTTCCAGGCACCACCGAAGCAGGCGTGGATGTTCTACGAACAACTCGGAAAAGACTACGAAGTGGAAGTGATTCCGTCCACTAGCACGGAGATTCCGGAAGGAACAACAACGCTGATCGTTCTACACCCCTTTGACATAACGGATGAAGCGCAGTTCGCCATCGACCAGTATCTTCTCGCCGGAGGAAACGTGATGGTGCTCGTCGACCCGAATTTCTTCTACTCCCGCGCGCTCGCGCAGGGACAACCGCAGATGCCCGGAATGCCTCCGCAGGGTGGTCCCTCTCCCACATCCGATTTGCCGAAGCTCTTTGATGCATGGGGTGTCAAATACGACGCCAATCGTGTCCTTGCTGATCTGGATTTCGGATCTGAAATCATTCGACGGGGTAATTTCTCGCCGACTTTCCTCACATTGAACCGGAACGCACTGGGATCAGAGGCTTCCGATCCCGGGCTAACCGACCCAATGACGAACATGTTGAATCAGCTCAACATGCTGACTCCAGGTGCTTTTGACATCAACCCTAAGGACGGAGTCGAAGTGGATCGCCTTGTTCTTTCCTCAGAAAACAACCAGCTTGTCGGGTCTTTTGACGCTGACCCCACGCAGGAAGGTGGAGCTGATCGTATTCGCGAGGGCTTCGAGCGCCACGGCCAGCGCCGCGCCCTCGTGGCGCGTCTCACTGGGGAGTTCAAGACAGCCTTCCCTGAGGGCAACCCCGCCGACTCCAAGGAAGAAGAGGATTCGGAAGAAGCAGCAGAAGAGGAAGGCGAAGAAAAAGCAGAGGATCCTGAGGAGAAGAAGGCCGACTTTCTTAAAGAATCGACTACTCCCGGGCGCGTCCTTCTCATTGCGGATGTTGATTTTGTCTACGATGCGAATGTTGTCCGACGTAATCAGGTCCCCGGCCTTAACATTGTGATTCCGGAGATGCTGAACGAGAACCTCACACTCGTTCAGAACGCTGCCGAGCAAATGTCGGGCGATCCTGATCTCATCAAGGTTCGAAGCCGGACAACGGTTCGCCGTCCTTTCACTCGTCAGAATGAATGGTATCGCGAAGCACAGGAAAAATACGCGGAGGAGGTGAAAGACTTTCGCGAGAAAGCAAAGGGTGCTGAAACGCGCCTGAACGAGATCCTGTCACAGACACCCGAAAATATCGACCAGGCACTTCTCTCTCCAGAGGTGCAGGAGGAAATGAGAAAGCTCCAAGAAGAGGAAATCCAGTTCCGCAAGCGTGAACGGGAATTGCAAAAAGAAGTCACCCGTGAGTTCCGACGCAAACTGGCTACCTACAAATTTGGGAACGCACTCCTCATGCCTGTTCTAGTCATCATCTTTGGCATTGGTCTCGCGATCGTTCGCAGAAAACGAGTCGCAGCCCGCTAGTCACCAACTGAAACCACATTTACGAAACTGAATCCAGGAAACGAATCATGGGAAATAAAACACTCGTTCGACTCCTCATCGCGCTCGGCATTATCGGCGTGATCGCAGCTGTCCTTCATTTTGCCGGAGGCGGTGGAGGCATCTCCAGGAAGTCCCCCTCTACCGTGAAGAAAAAAGTTTTCACCAACTTCCCGATCAATGACGTGGCCAGTGTCACGATCAAGAAAAAGGAAGGAAACCTAACCTTGTCCAAGGGCGAAAAGTCCTGGGAAGTCAAAGAGCGCGACGGATACACAGCCAATGTTGAGCCAATCGCCTCGATGCTGAAAAGCATCTGGGATCTGAACATCGGCCAGCCCGTCACCATCGGTCGCAGCCAGTATGGCCGCCTCCAACTGGTTTCACCCGACGAAGCAAAATCGGAAGATGAGGCGGCTACCATCCTTACCTTTAAGAATGCAGAGGACAAGGAACTCGCCTCACTCTGGCTCGGAAAAACCTTCGAGCGTGCTGATGGGCGCCCTAGCCCAATGGGTGGCACATCGATGAGCGATGCCGGCCGCTACGTGAAACCTGGCACAACCAACTCCGTGTATCTCGTGTCTGAAACCTTCGATGGCATCGACACTGATCCCGCCGAGTGGATCGATAAGACCTTCTTTGAAATTGCTCAGTTGAAGACAATCGAATTGGCCTTCTCAGATGGGAAAGAGGGTTGGAAACTGAAGCGGGATGATCCAAATGGTGACCTCGTGTTTTCGACGTCGAAACCAAATGAAAAGTTGGATTCCACGAAGGTCGCTACCATGAGAAGCGCCTTCTCCCGAGCGCAAATGGAAGACGTTCTGACAGGAGATGCGCTGAAGGAAACAAAAGTCGATCACGCGACATTCAAGATTACGACTTTCGAAGGCTTCACTTACGAAATCGCGCTGGGAGAGAAAAACGACCTCAACGAACTCCCGATGACTCTCAAGGTGGATGGGAAGTTCGAAGAGAAAAGAAAAGTAGGTGAAGAAGAAAGCGACGAAGAAAAAGAGCGCCTCGACAAGCAATTCACAGATGAGCTAAAACGCAAAAAAGACAAGCTTGCTCAGGAAAAATCTCTCGGAGGTAACGTTTTCAAGATTCGCAGCTTTATCATCGATTCGATCCTGAAAAAGCGCTCCGAACTCCTCGCCGAAGAGGCCGAGGAAGGCGGAGCAGAAGTCGCTCCGGGAGTGACTTTGCCAGGTCTACCAAGCGGTGCCGCTCCAATTCCGGCTCCTGCACCAAAGGTGCAGGCTAAAGGCGCACCGAAGGCTCCCAAAGAATAGTTTTGCTGCCAGTTTCTCTCGTGAAAGCGATGTCGGAAAAAAGGCTCTCGATCTTTGGCCTGATTTTTGCGAAGACGTGTCCGTAGTCGTTTCTGATGTTGTCATGCCCGAGGGAGTTTCAGGATAGGATCTGGCAAAAGCTCAGCACGGAAGGGCACCGGATACCGGAATCCTGCTCACGCAGCGTATACAACGAGAAACCTGAAGATCACGGACTCGGAGAAGATCCTAAAATCGCATTTCTTCAGAAGCCCTGCGAAGCGAAAAAGCTGACGAGCTACACATACGAGCTCCTTCAGGAAGCGGCGTCCTAACCCGGGATTTCTTT
>JAKMGR010000652.1 GCA_022424805.1 Verrucomicrobiales bacterium | reverse complement strand
ATCTACGTCCCAATCACTCAATCTAGAGTAACTATCTTTTCTCGAATGTCCGGATTTCTCGACATAATTTCTACGTGGTGGCCTGTCCTGTTGGCCTACGTGATCGGCGCGACGCCATTCGGCTTTCTGGCTGGGAAGAGCCGCGGTATCGACATTCGCGATCATGGAAGCGGCAATATCGGTGCTACGAATGTGCTGCGTACGCTTGGAAAGCCGGTCGGAATCACCGTGCTGATCCTCGACGTTCTCAAGGGCATGATGCCAGTCCTCATCGCAAAGTGGGTGGGCGCAGACACACTCGTGCAAATCGCTACTGCGGCAGCTGCCATTCTCGGGCACAACTACACGTTCTGGCTTGGTTTCAAAGGCGGCAAAGGAATTGCGACAACGGGCGGCGCGCTGCTACCCATCATGCCCATCGCAATTCTATCGGCGATCGCACTTTGGATCCTGGCCTTGAAAATCACCCGCTACGTGTCGGTCGCCTCCATCGTTGCCGCCTTGACCATTCCTACAGTCCTCACGATTCGATCGTTCATTTCGAGCGAGTGGAATATTCCCGTGCTCTGCCTCGGACTTTTCGTCTGTGTGCTCGCCATTTGGAAACACCGGGCCAATATCGCCCGTCTTCGCCGAGGCGAAGAAAACCGATTCGGAAAACTAACTTCTCCACCTTCCCAAGACTAATATGGAACTCACCAAAGCAGCCGTTCTCGGAGCCGGAAGCTGGGGAACGGCCCTCGCTCTCGCCCTAGCTGATCGCGGACTCAACGTCGCACTTTTCGGCAACGAAGAAGAAGTGAAAGACGACATCAACCGCAACCACCAGAACTCGAAGTATCTACCCGACCTCGATTTACCAGAGAATATCACAGCAACTCTGGATATCGCCGATGCGGCCGCCGCCGAGGTAATATTACTGGTGGTTCCTTCCCAGGTCGCAAGACTCGTCCTCTGTCAGCTTGCCGAAGCCGGAGTTACCAAAGAAACAACGATCGTCAGCTGTACCAAAGGCATCGACCCTGATACCGGCGAACTCATGCACGAATTGGTCGAAGAATTCTTTCCCGACAACCCCATCGGGGTGCTTTCGGGTCCCAGCCATGCCGAAGAAGTCGCACGGCGCATGGCCACTCTTGCAACCGTAGGCTCAGAGGATCCAGAAGTCGCAAAAAAGGTGCAGGACATTTTCACGCTTCCCTGGTTCCGCACTTACACGAGCGACGACGTTGTCGGAATCGAAGTAGGATCGGTTGTGAAAAACATTTTTGCGATCGCTGCCGGTGCAACTGACGGACTGGGTTTGGGAGACAATGCCAAAGCCGCTCTCGTAACCCGAGGCCTAGCCGAGATGACTCGGCTCGGCGTAGCGCGGGGCGGAAAAGAGGAAACGTTTCGGGGCCTCAGTGGAATCGGTGACCTTATCGTGACATGCTACAGCGTTCACAGCCGGAACAACCGGGTGGGAAGACTACTCGGATCGGGAAAAACTTTGCAGGAGGCAATCGACGCGATGAACCAAGTCGCTGAAGGTGTGCCCAATGCAAAGAATGCCTACCAGATGGCGCGAAAGCTCGGAGTCCGAACGCCGATCATCGATCAGGCTTACGCGGTTCTCTTTGAGGAAAAACCAACCGGCCTCGCATTGAGAGAACTGCTGGAGCGTGATCCGCGGTCGGAGAACGAGTGATTGCATGCGGCTTTTCCTGCTCACGCTTTTCTTCGTATTCGCCGCGATCAGCGCACAGGCTTGGGAATTTTCCTCGGGTGAAAACATCACGGGCAAGCTGATTGCTTACGACTACGGAGATAAGACGGCAGAATTTACGCGGAAGGAGTCTCTGAAGACCATTCTGGTCCCGGCAAAGAATCTTTCCCTGCGGAGCAAGCAGCGTCTTCTCATCAACGAAATCTTTCTCAGCAGCTATCCCAAACACCCCGCTTTTCCAACCGAGAAGCGTTACTTTTTCGGGCTGGCCGTGGTTGGCCCCATGGCTGCTTTGTTGATCGGATTCTGGGTCGCCGGTCTATTGCTCGCTGGAAAAGTGAATCCGATTCGCGCTGTGATCGGTTGCGTCGGTGGCTGGATCTTGCTGACCACTTTCATGCTCTTCTACTTCTTCTTTGCCGCTCGACTGGGCGGAGGATGGCAGACCATTGTTCTCGGTGGATTTATCGGACTGATCGCAATGTCGGCTTTTGTATCCGCCATCTACCAGTGCGGAATTTTCAAAGGCTTCACTATTTTCCTAGCCCAGATCTTTGTCGCGTTTTTTCTATCCGTCGTCGGACTGGCACTGAC
>JAKMGR010000642.1 GCA_022424805.1 Verrucomicrobiales bacterium | reverse complement strand
TCTTTGAGATGCCCCTCCCGCTTTTCGTCGGCCATTTTCCGATAGGTGGCGACCATCATACCGAGGCGATGCTGGCTCTGGAAGAACTCGAGATGTCGGTCGATGAAATTCCAAAATAGGCCGTCCCAGGTTTGGCACCAGTTTCCCGTGGTGTAGTCCGACATTTTCTTCACGTAGTTGGAACCGGAAATGTAAGGCTTGGTCGTGAATATTCCGCCATCGGCAAATTGGCTCATCCCGTAGACGTTTGGCACCATGACCCAGTCATAGGCGTCGATAAAAAGTTCCATGAACCAGTCACATACCTGTTCGGGTTTGAAGTGAGTGAGGAGCATGAAATTACCCAACACCATGAGCCGCTCGATGTGGTGGGCGTATCCGGTTTCGAGAACACGCTCGATAACGAGATCGATCGGCCCAATGCCGGTCTCGGCAGTCCAGAAACTCTCGGGAATGTCGCGGCGATGATTGAAGTGGTTGCTGTTTCGCATTTCGACGCCGTGCCTGACATACATCAAATACATAAACTCCCGCCAACCAATAATCTGACGGATGAACCCCTCCAGCGAACTGATACGGACATCGTTTTCCTCTGCGAATTCCAGCGCCCGATCGACCGCCTCCTGCGGGGTGAGAAGGCCAATGTTTAAGGCGGGTGTCAAGATACTGTGAAAGAGCGTTCGCTCGTTTTCCGAGAGAGCATCTTCGTAGGGACCAAACTGATCGAAGCGCTCTTCGAGAAAATTCTCGAGCCAGTCACGAGCGTCTCTGGTAGTTACAGGATAGCAAAACGATTCCGTCTTGCCCGGGTAGTCAGCAAAGTTTTTCTCCACATATTCGAGCGCTTCATCGACCTGCTTTCGACGCGGAGCACTCAGATCATCTGGGGTATCGAGGCCACGCTTAGGCATGGACTTGCGATTGTATTCATCAAAGCTCCACTGCCCACCCTCGGGCTCGCCATTTTCATCGACTAGGATTCCCATGCGCTTGCGCTGCTGTTCATAGAATTTCGCCATGAACGGACGCTTGCGGCTGTCAAAATACTCGTCTGCCCAATCGCGAGGCGTCACAAACATCGGCGTCGAGTTGATCTTCAGGGAAACTCCCTTTTCATCCGCAAATCGGCGAAGACGCTTCTCGAGCAGAAAATCAACCGGGTCGGCCGTTACGATTTCCGCGATGGGTTCGCCCTCGTGAAGCTGTGTCAGGATCTTTTCAATCGTATTCTGCCGGTCGTAATCGTGATAGCTCACGTTGTAGTCGCGGCCTTCGAGTCGCTCGGCAAAGGCCTTCATCGACGCTCGATGCAGCATGATTTTCTGCTTATGGAACCGACCGGGTGACGCATACGGATCCCCGAAGAAGAGAGTATCCTCAATCAGGTGGACGGACCTCTCTTTTTCGAGAGCCGGATGCTGTTCGAAGAGCTGGTGGGGAAAAACAAGCGAGATAGAGCGGCTCATTTGCTAGAGCAGCTTGAGGGTAGAGATTCCACCATCGATTTGGATTACCTGACCAGTAATGAACCCCGACTCCTTTCCCAACAAAAACGCTGCCGCCTGAGCAACTTCTTTGGGATCGCCGATTCGTTTCAGGGGATGACGATCTGCTGATGCCGTTCTCTTGTCATCGCTACTCAACAGACCGGACGCCAAGGGTGTGTCGGTCAAAGAAAGCGCGAGACAATTGACCCGGATGTCCGGAGAAAATTCCGCCGCAAGAGATCGACAGAGACCTTCCACGGCCCCTTTGGCCCCGGAAATACTGGCGTGGTAAGGCAAGCCTGTCTGCACTGCCACAGTGGAAAAAAGAACGATGGATGATTTCCCCGCCTTCTTCAGAGCGGCATGAGCCAGCCGAATGGCGCGGACGGCTCCCAGGTAATTAACCTCAAGCTCGTTCTGAAAATCTTCATCGGTGATTCTGCCGAATGGTTTCAGATTGATTGTGCCCGGGCAATAGACCATCCCATCGAGGCTTTCTGGCAGATGCAACTCTGCGTCTTTACGTGTCACGTCGTACTCCTGAAACGAGACGTTAGGAATCGCAGAGATCTCGTTATCGTTCCGCGAAGCCACGTGAACGGAGTCACCTAGAGAAGTGAGGTGCTTGACCAGCTCAAGTCCCACTCCGGAGCTTCCGCCGATGGATAGTATATTGCGTCCCATAACGACAGTTACGGCACGCTTCCAGAAAAAGATGATCTGGAAGGACTCTATCCGTTCGGTCTTAGGTGCTCGGCTATGGGTCGCCAGGTTCCCTCTCCTTTCAAAAACGACAAAGTTCCCCGAGCCGAGCCGGAGGCGGGCTTTCCATTGATCGTTACCGACAAGTAATACGCGAAGGCGCAGACGGCAAAGGCATCCTACTTCAAGACCCGGTGCAGATTGCTCACTGCACTCCCCTGGTCTTTGATCAGATCAAAAATGGAGTGAAAGCCCTCCTCCACAGCCGCTCTTCCGCGATGAATCTGACTAGTGGAAAAAGTGACGCTGCGGTTCGAGTGGATCAGCGGCGCAACGATTTTTCAATCCTGACTCGCAAGAGCTTGTTCATAGCGAGGGATGAATTCGGCGGGATTTATGACACCTACTCCAACCGAATCGTCGCCGATCTTCCGTGCGCGTCGAGCCCTTCCACCTTGGCAAACTCCTCAACGATCGGAGCAGACTTCCTGATCGAATCGCGATCCAGCTTCACAATACTGGTC
>JAKMGR010000623.1 GCA_022424805.1 Verrucomicrobiales bacterium | reverse complement strand
GCTTTGAGGAGAACGTATTCGTTGGGAGGGATTTGATGTCGGGGAGGAAGCTCGATGGAACCCGAGCTGGCGAAGCGCTGAAGGTCATTGGGCTTTAAGTCGATGATTCGCGGAGTGGGAGCGTCGTTCCTCTCGCAAGCGACTTTGTCCGGCTGCACAACGGTTCCGCGGGAAGTTGCTAAGGAGAAGTTTTCCGGGGCACCACCCGCCACGGTTTCGGATTGGAGATCGCTCAAAAGTGTCTTACCCAGGTCCATACAGGTAAATGAAGACTCAGATAGACAGACTTTGACGAGATTGTTTAGCATTGTCAAAATATGATGACTTCTTAATGCCAATTCGATGGCGAGAGTGGAATTTTCTGGGTTAAAGACGACTGTCTCGGCTGGGTTGGCCTCGAACCTTCCTATCTGGCGCTCGGTAATCGAATGACGTTGTTCTGCGCGATCGGAGTGTTAGATGAAGCTGAAAACTTTTTTCAGTTTTCGCACCCATCTTCTTGCAAAGTGGCGACGTAATGATTAACAAATCACAAATGAATTCGCTTGGGCAATCTCTCTTGAACTTCTGGCGATCGTCGATCGGGAAAAAGCTGATCGTCGCTGTCACTGGTATCATACTAGTGGGCTTCCTCCTGGCTCATATGGCAGGCAACCTTCTTGTCTTCCAGGGGCGTGAGCCGATGAACGACTATGCCTACTTTCTCCACCACTTTCTGCACGGTGCTGGCATCTGGCTCTTCCGCCTTGTCCTTCTGGGCGCTTTTGTTCTACACATCGTAACGACGATTTGCCTGGTGCGAGAAAATCGTGCCGCTCGCGAAGAGCGTTATGCCTGTGAAGCCACTGTGAAAGCTTCGGGCAGTTCAAAGATTATGATCTGGAGCGGCCTGACGGTGCTCGGGTTTGTGATCTTTCACATCTTCCATTTTACGGTCCGGGTTGATCCCGATCTGGCTGCGATGAAAGACCCTTTGGATCCGTCGCGGCACGATGTCTACGGCATGGTAATTGCGGGATTCCAAAATCCCTTGGTGGTCCTTTTCTATATCATTGCTGTGACCTTGCTTTGCTCTCACCTGAGACACGGAGTTGCCTCCCTTTTTCAGACGCTTGGGTTCCGAAGCGAGAAGACACGTGTTGCAATTGGCTATCTAGGTATTGCCATTGCCATCATTCTCTGGCTCGGCTTTTTGTCGATTCCATCCCTCGTTACTTTCGGGTTGCTTGAGGACAAAGGGGCTGCCATTGAGCATTCCAGCCATTCCACCGCCAGTCTTCTCAAGTGCTGATTACTCGTTTTTATTTCTTACCCCATTCCAATTATGGCATCCAACGGCTCACTTGATTCAGCAATTCCGGGAGGCGAACTTTCCGAGAAGTGGACAAATTACAAGAGTAAAGCAAATCTTATCAACCCGGCGAATAAGCGGAAATATAAAATCATCGTCGTGGGAACCGGTCTCGCAGGAGGATCTGCTGCGGCAACACTCTCCGAGCTTGGTTATCAGGTAGACTGCTTTTGCTATCAGGACAGCCCGCGGCGAGCTCACTCGATCGCTGCCCAGGGCGGAATCAATGCGGCGAAGAACTATCAGAACGACGGTGACTCGGTTTATCGCCTCTTCTACGACACCATCAAAGGTGGTGATTTCCGTTCGCGCGAAGCCAACGTTCATCGTCTTGCTGAAGTCAGCGTAAACATCATCGATCAGTGTGTTGCGCAGGGAGTGCCTTTCGCTCGTGAATATGGAGGCCTTCTCGATAACCGTTCCTTTGGTGGTGCCCAGGTTAGTCGGACTTTTTACGCTCGCGGTCAGACTGGGCAGCAGTTGCTCATCGGTGCCTACCAGGCGCTTGAGAAGGAGATCGCGAAGGGCGGTGTCACGATGCACAAACGGACCGAAATGCTGGACCTCGTAGTCGTTGACGGTCATGCGAAGGGCATCATTACACGTAACTTGCAGACCGGTGAGGTCTCCAGTCACGCTGCTGACTGCGTCCTTCTTGCCACTGGTGGCTATGGTAACGTCTTTTTCCTCTCGACCAATGCGATGGGGTGCAACGTGATGGCTGCGTTTCGCGCGCACAAGCGCGGAGCCTACATGGCGAATCCCTGTTACACACAGATTCATCCGACCTGTATTCCTGTGAGCGGAGATTACCAGAGTAAGCTCACCCTAATGTCCGAGTCGTTGCGAAACGACGGTCGTATCTGGGTGCCCAAGTCAGCCGAAACGGCGAAGAAGATTCGCGAAGGGCAGCTCACAGCAGCCGATGTAGCAGAAGAGGATCGGGACTACTACTTGGAGAGGAAGTATCCTTCCTTTGGAAACCTCGCTCCACGTGATATTGCCTCCCGTTCCGCGAAAGAAGCATGCGACGAAGGTCGCGGGGTCGCCAAGACTGGTCTCGGCGTTTTCCTCGATTTCTCGGATGCGATCGAACGACTCGGAGAAGACACGATTCGCGCTCGTTACGGAAATCTTTTCCAGATGTATGAGAAGATCACCGGCGACAACCCTTACAAGACGCCAATGATGATCTATCCTGCTGTCCACTACACGATGGGCGGTCTCTGGGTGGACTACAATCTGATGTCGAACGTCAACGGGCTGCATGTCCTCGGAGAAGCAAATTTCTCCGACCACGGAGCGAACCGCCTTGGTGCCAGTGCACTAATGCAGGGCCTTGCGGATGGTTACTTTGTGATTCCGGCGACTCTGCCGAACTACCTCGCCAGTGTTGAACCAGGCACTGTCACAACTGAAGCGCAGGAATTTGTCGAGGCCGAGAAAGCAGTCAAGGATCGAATCGAGAAGCTCTTGTCGATCAATGGAAAGAGAGCAGTTGATAGTTTTCACCGCGAGCTTGGCCTGTTGATTTGGGATAAGTGCGGGATGTCCAGAAGCAAAGATGGCCTCGAAGAAGCCCTCGAACGGCTTTCCGAGATTAGGAAGGAATTCTGGGAAAATGTCAGGATTCCAGGAAGCGGTGAAGGAGTGAACATGGAGCTTGAGAAGGCGGGCCGAGTTGCTGACTTCATCGACTTTGCCGAGGTGATGATTCACGATGCATTGGATCGCGAAGAGAGCTGCGGCGGACACTTCCGCGAGGAATACCAGTTCACAAAAAATGATGAGGATGTAAAGAGTGGCTACACGAACGAAGGAGAAGCGAAGCGACGGGACGACGAATATTGCTACGTATCGGCGTGGGAATACAAAGGGCCGGGGGAGAAACCGTTTCTGCACAAAGAGGAACTTGAGTTCGAAAATGTAGAACTCGCAGTTCGGAGCTACAAGTAAGCGAGCCGAAACGTAACCTACTAGAAGGATAATCTCATGAATCTTACTCTCAAAGTTTGGCGACAGGCGCACGCAAATGATACGGGAAGCATTGAAACCTATCCGGCGAACGATATTCCGGAAGAGGCTTCTTTCCTGGAAATGCTCGACATCGTGAACGAGCGCATCATCGAAGATGGGGGTGATCCCATCCACTTCGACCACGATTGTCGCGAAGGAATCTGTGGCATGTGTTCCCTGACTATCAACGGGGTTCCTCACACCAAGGATAGTGGAATCACGACTTGCCAAGTGCACATGCGAAAGTTTCGGGAAGGTGATACCATCTGGGTAGAGCCATTTCGGGCCAGGGCATTTCCGATCGTGAAAGATCTGATGACCGATCGTTCCGCCTTTGACCGCATTATCGCGGCTGGTGGTTACATCAGTGTTCGTACAGGATCCGCACCGGATGCCAATTCGATTCCAATTTCCAAGGATGATGCGAATGACGCATTTGATGCTGCTGCATGTATTGGCTGCGGAGCTTGCGTCGCAGCCTGCAAGAACGCCAGTGCGATGTTGTTTGTCGGTGCGAAAGCAAATCACCTCAACAAGCTTCCTCAGGGCGAGCCGGAGAAGGACAAGCGCGTTCTCGGCATGGTTCGGCAAATGGATGCGGAGGGCTTTGGTAACTGCACCAACCAGTATGAGTGTGAAGGTGTCTGCCCGAAGGAGATTAGTGCTGATGTAATCGCGAAATTGAATCGTGACTACGCTGCTGCGGCGACTCGTGAAGCAGTGGAGTAGGGCCTCAATCTGTTGGGGGCTCCAACTCACTCAGTGCATTCCTCAGTGCGATCACATCTTCTTCCTCGTGCGCGGCGGATAGCGTGACCCGGAGCCGGGCCGAATCGCGCGGCACTGTAGGATAGCGGATCGCTGGAACGAGAAATCCTTTCTCCAGCAATACATCGGAAGCAGTCAGGGCCGTGTCATTTTCTCCCATCAGGATGGGGATGATAGCACTCCTTGCATCGTCATCGAGAAGGTGAATGCGTTGCCAAAGCGTGTCCCGCTTTCTGTCGCCATCTTCTCCTGCGATGATCTCCAAAGCGCTTTCAATTGTGGCGGCCAGGGCAGGAGAGGGGGCCGTCGAGTAAATGAACCCTCTCGCGCGATTCACCAGCAGATCAATAAAGGCACGAGTTGCACAGACGTATCCTCCAGCAAGTCCTGCCGCCTTGCTGAAAGTGCCCATCTGAAAATCGACCTCTGATTCCAGCGCCATTTCCGCTGCGAGACCGCGTCCTTGTGGGCCGAAAACACCAAAGGCATGGGCTTCATCGAGCAACAGCAGAGCGCCTTGTTGATTTTTTATTTCGACAATATCACGGAGCGGCGCACGAGCTCCGTCCATGCTGAATACCGATTCGGTGACAATGAGGATTCTGCCGTTCTTACCAACCTGACGCTTTGCCCAGGCAATGCGAGTCCGGAGTTTATTCAGATCGTTGTGGGGCCAGACCCGGATTTTGGCACCGGAAAGCCGAGCGCCATCAATCAGCGATGCGTGACATAGCTTGTCGAGAATGACAACGTCGCCCTTCCCGCATAGTGCAGAGATCACGCTGGTGGCAGCTGCAAAACCCGAAGAAAAGGTCAATGCCGCTTCACTTCGCTTCAGCTCGGCGAGAGACTCCTCCAGCAAGAAGTGCTGGTCCATCGTGCCGCAGACAAGCCGCGAGGCACCAGACCCTGCGCCGTATTTCAAGATGTTCTCCGCGAAGATGGTACGGAGTTCTTCGGAGTTGGCGAGGCCGAGGTAGTCGTTGGAAGAAAAGTTTCGGCAAGGGCCGCTCCCAGCCAGATTAATATTTGGCTGTTGAGGAGATTCGAGTCGTCGAAGGTAGCGTCGCAGCCCGGCTTGCTCGAGCTCCAGGAGTTCGTCCTCTGGGCGCCGCATCATTGCTACTTAATTGGGATCGGGGTAAAGAAATTCATTCGTCCGCAGCATGTCAACGGTTTGTTGCAGGGCCCGGTCTTGAGGAGGGACTTTATCCCAAGGCGTAGGCTTGTTGTTGCTGCGAAGAAGATAGTAGTCGATCTCCGGATCTGTTCCGGCGACGAGTGCTGCCTCATTCATTCGGGGGCGCTGGCGGGGGAAAAGAAACTTGGTGAGCTTTTCCCCGTTTTGGGTGAGGCGATATAAAGCGCGCTTCGCTTCATAAGGAGTTGGTGTGTCGATGTCGGGAGCGATTCCTTTTTGGAAAATCGAGGTGTCGTCCTCCAGCACCACTTCGGCGATGGCGTATCGGAGAATGCGGTCTTCACCGATAGGAACATCACGATACTCGACAGTGAGCCCCGGGGTTTTCTCCCCAATGATAAGGCAATTGTTGTTACGCTGGAGCACGGCGGCGATGATTTCCCCGACGTTGCCTGTTTCCCGATCGACCAGCAATACAAGTTTCCGACTCCAGTTTGTTTCGTTCGTCTTGGAAATGAAAAGAGTGGGACGGTCATTTCCGGGGCGACGAATTTTGAAGAGCAGCTCGTTGGGTGGGCGAAAGCGGCTCAGGATCTCCGACGCGATCGCAAAGTCCGCCTGCGCCTGGGGCGATCTCAGGTCGAGAATGAGATTCTTGACCTCTTTCTCCTTGGCGAACACGTCAAGAGCTTTGTCGAGATCCGTCACGCCCTGCTTGTTGTAGCGCCCAAAGCGAATGTAAGCCGTGTTGTCGGTGATTTTTTCGGAAAAGAAGAGAAAGGGAGAATTACGTGATTCGAGGGATTTCTCGGTCAGTAACATAGCTCCGAAGTCCAGTCGAGCGAGAAGGCCCTGCATTGCCGCACGATTGACCGCGAGAGGAT
>JAKMGR010000595.1 GCA_022424805.1 Verrucomicrobiales bacterium | reverse complement strand
GATGTTGCCGAACAGGTCGATTCTCCGAAGCTGGAGAAATACCTGCCCGAGACGCTCAACGAGCCGACCGTGAAGCAGCTGCTTGAGTCCGTTGACGATTCGCGTCCGCTTGCACGAAGAGATCGAGCGATTCTGGAGCTACTCTACGCTAGTGGATTGCGCGTATCTGAACTTACCGGCGCGAGATTGGAGAATCTCTTTCTCGAAGAAAGCGCCATCCGGGTAACTGGAAAGGGGAACAAAACGCGCATTGTCCCAGTTGGGGGAGCGGCCCAGAAAGCGCTAGAAGCTTATCTCAATGGCGAGCGCCCGCAGTTGGTAAGTCGCCACACGGGAAGTGAGATCTTTCTCTCCAAGTGGGGAAAGAAGCTCTCCACCACGAGGATCTGGCAGATCGTGAAAGAGCGAGCCAAGCTTGCCGGGATCGATAGCAATGTCTATCCGCACCTTCTCAGGCACTCATTTGCAACACACCTACTGGGGAACGGTGCCGATCTTCGCGTGATCCAGGAACTTCTCGGTCATGCAGATATTTCCACGACGCAGATCTACACTCATGTCGATCAAAAGCATCTTCGCGATGTTCATCGCAAGTTTCACCCGCGTGGGTAGCGAGAGAGTGGTAGAGCCGGTGGCCCGACCCTACCTTTGAATGTTGAGAGTTCAGCGTTCGATGTTGAACGTTCGTCGCCCGGCGAATCGTCGCCCGGCGACGCTTAGTCTTCGTCTTGCATCCACCAGTCGGCCGGACGCTCCCACGGATCGAGAGTTTCAGTCGTCTCTTCCATGGGAAGATTGTCTTCGACGAAAAGGGGATTTGACTCGGCGGCTTCCTCGCGAGCGATTTCCTCGAGAAGAGCATCCACTTCATCGTGCTCCTCTGAGTATTTCTTCTCGCGCCAGACGATGTAGCCAAAAAAGATGCCAATGCCGACAACCACTCCGGCGACCAATCCAACGAGGAAGAGAGCCAGGGCACTGTCTGCATTCACCCATGCACTTTCGCCAAATCCATACGCCGAAAGCGCACTGCTGTTAAGGCGAACCAGCGCATCGACAGCCATGAGCGCGAGAATGAAGACTCCCAAAATAAAGACAAGGCGGTTCGCGGTAAACTTCATAGGTCTGGTTTCGTGTTGTCAGATTTGCAAAAATGCTTCTCGGACGAGCGAAGTATATCAAATCTGAAGCAGTGAACAAACCGTAAATGCCATTTTCCCCGGATTTAGCGAAAGTATTCTCAAATCAGAGAAGAACGAATGGCTGAATCAGCCTTCGGAACGGAAAAAAGCGGGCTTTTCCCCCAATTCAGCCCTGGCAGGTCAAGCACTGACCGTAGAATTCGAGCTCGTGATCGAGATCGCGAAACCCACTTTCGGAGGCGATTTGTTTCTCCAGGTGCTCGACAGGGCAGGCGATATCGAGCACTTCTACCGCCCCGCATTCTCGACAGATCAGGTAGTCCTGATGCGCGCTTTCGCGGAGACAATAGTGAGCCGCCCGGCTATGAAACCCGATCCGCCGGACAATGCGCCTTTCCTCCAACCGAGTCACTAGCCGGTAGACCGTCGCCGGGTCGCACTCGACTTCCAGATCAGGGCTAGCCCCGATCTCCTGTAAAGTCAGCGGCTGATCGGACGAAAGAAGAACCTTAAGACAAGCACGCAGGGCGGACGTCCGACGGAGTCCGCTCTTGGCGCACTCCTCAAGAAGGGATTCTAAGTTTAGTGACGAATGGGGCATCAGAATGGGGTAGCAGTCTACTTCGGAAAAAGTGGCAGCGCAATTCTCCCTAACAAGCAATTGCCCGATTGGCAATTGCTTGTTACCACTGTGCCACCATGAATCGAACGACTTTTTTCGCACTCCTTCTCGTTTTGTTTGGGACTCTGGCCAAAGCGGAGCGACCTAATTTGGTTTTCTTTCTCACTGACGATCAGAGTACATACTCTCTCGGTTGTTACGGGAATAAGGATGTGAAAACTCCCCACATCGATCAGCTGGCTGCCGACGGAATGATCTTCGACAATCACTACGACACCACCGCGATCTGCATGGCGAGCCGGGCCAGCATTTTTACCGGACTCTTAGAGTATCGCACCGGATGCAACTTCACTCACGGCCATCTCATTGAGAAGAAATGGAAAAAAAGTTACCCCATGCTGCTTCGTGATGCGGGATACACCACCGCGATTGCTGGAAAAATTGGCATTGAAATCACGGACAAGCCAAAAGGAAAAGGATGGCTGCCCGAAGATGATTTTGATCGATGGGGGGCTGGTCCGGGTCAAACCAACTACGATACGAAGAAAAACAAATCGATGTTGAAATATGCGGAGGAGTATCCACATTCAACCGTTTCCTATGGAGCATTTGGCCGCGAATTCATCAAGGATTCGGCGAAAGGAGACAAGCCGTTTTGCCTGTCGATCAGCTTCAAGGCACCGCACAAACCGGCCACCCCGGATCCGCAATTTGATGAGGTTTACAAGGGGAAAACTTTCATCAAACCTGACAACTACGGGCGCGAGAAGGGGGAGCATTTCTCTAAGCAAAGTCAGCAGGGGCGGCAATACACACGCTTTCACGAGTGGGGTTATGCAGACAATTACGACGAAGTCATGGCGATCTATCATCAGCAGATCTACGCCATCGATGTTGCTGTGGGCATGGTTCGGGATGCGATCAAGGAAGTGGGAGTCGAGGGCGATACCGTAGTCATTTTCACATCCGACAATGGATTCCTCTGTGGTTCCCACGGCTATGGATCGAAAGTCCTGCCCTACGAAGAAGCCTCACGCGCCCCCATGATTGTCTACATTCCTGGTCACGAAAATTCCGGGAAAGGCCTGCGCTGCGAGGCGCTCACCGGCAATGTTGATTTCCACCCAACCATGTTGGAGCTGGCGGGTCTTGACGTCCCCAAGGGGATTGACGGCCAAAGCCTAGTGCCGCTCTACGATGATCCCAGCGCAACAACGCACGAGCAGCTGCCCCTTATCAATGTTTGGGGACCGGAACAGGCCCACAGTCTCTCCGTCGTAACGCGTAATTGGAAATACGTATACTGGCCCTATGACGAGGGCGTTTTTGAGAAAACCGAGGAGCTGTATTTCCTTCGCGAAGATCCCGGTGAACTGGAAAATGCCGCCAAAAACCCGGAGCACTCATCCGCTCTCGAAGAGATGCGAAAGCGCTACGATGAGGAGGTGAAATCCTGGAAAGATAAAGCCGTGCCTTACCACAACTACGCTCCGTTTGGGGAATGGTTTGAGCGGGAGTAAGTGGAATCGCCCTCCCTCTGAAACAATCACGGAAGATCAGCGTAGTCCTGTGCTGATGCTGTTTCTCCCGAAAATCCAACAGGGTAAGGTGATTGACCAAACCCTGTTGGCTCTCTCACTTGGCCCTTTTGCCTTGGAATTTTTGGCTCCTTGAGCTGCTGAAGCGCATGAGCTCGCGATCCATACCGC
>JAKMGR010000568.1 GCA_022424805.1 Verrucomicrobiales bacterium | reverse complement strand
GTTCTGGACTCTTACAGCAAAGCGAACCGGGCGATTCCCGATGGTTTCGCTTCGAATCGTCTGGCCGACAGGGCGACCGTATTTGTCATTTCCCACTGGCTCACTTTTTCGTTTGAGAATCAGGTCAGGTTGATGGGCAGGTGATTCGTCGTCTTGGACGATGAGTTAGGAACTCCCCCCAAATGCGACTTCGGCGATAAGGGCGAATGTTAGTTTTTTCATACGAAGGTTGGTTTTGGATTCAACAACGAAGCAGTGTAGGAGAGGGAAGATTAGAGAATGACTAGGAGATGAAACTTTTCTGAAACTTTCTCCCGTTTTTCGGTGATGGAACGAGGATTGACGAATCCACGCGCGCTTGCCTATCATTCCGACATGAAAACTATTCTACGTCGATTTCTTCTAATCGCCCTGGTATCTGCAACGGTTTCTGCGCAGGCTGAAATGCGGAAGTGGACGCGTGCGAGCGATGGCAAAGCGATCGAAGCGGAGTTCGTGGAAAAGGTCGACGACAAGTCTATAAAAATTAAGATGGTAAACGGCCAGGAGTTCACGATCCCCCTAGCGAGCCTCTCTCCTGCAGACAATGAGTTCGTAAAAGAATTGGCGGCAAGGATGGCAACGCCGACGGACAAGCCAGCCGCACCAGCCAAGGTTCCGGAAGGTGAAGTGACAGTGACGCTCAGCGGCGTGCACATGAGTTGCAGCAATTGTGTCGAAGCGATTCATGCAGTGAAAGAGCACGATAAGATTGCGGTCGATCCTGCTGTGGAAATCGAGGCGAATAAGAGCGAAGGTACAATAGTAGTGAATGCTCCGAGTGGGAAAGCTGCCCAGACGGCTCTGCGTGCCATGTTTAGTTTCGGCTTCTACGGGAAGTCTGACAATGATGCGATCAAGATGCCTCAGCTGAAAGAGGATGATTTTACTACCAACACGATGGTAGTACGTGACCCAAACCTTCGCTGCCGGGGAAGTCTCCGAGCATTCACCAAGGCAATTGAGAGCGTCGACGGAGTTGATGAAGTCGACGCCAAAGAGGGTTCGACGCGCGTTTCCGTGAAAGGAGAGAATTTCAAGACCTACGACGTGATGAAAGCCCTCCGCGATATAGGGATGGGCGGGACGTTCCAGTAGTGAAACAGCTCAGTGCCCCAGCACTCCGGCTTCACAGACAACGGCACTCATGGGGACGTCGTGTGGCTCGGGGTCGAGTTCCATGATCTGGACTCGAAAGCAAATGCCGAATGCAGAAACCTTTCCCTGGTGCGGTTCAAGAAAGCGGTCGTAGTGGCCTTTTCCGCGGCCGAGACGCGCTCCGATGGCAGGATCAAATCCAACTCCAGGCACGAGGACGAGATCGGGAGTTGTTCGCTTAGGGCACTTTTCCGGATCGGGCTCAAGAAATCCGAAGTTTCCCTCGCGGAGCTGGTCGGAGGCAGTGACTTCGTGAAAGGCGAGGCGTTCCCCATCGGATCGAACTCTTGAAAATACCCATACCTTCTCTGGATGTTGTTCGACTAGGGGAGAGAGGTCCGGTTCGCTGGCAAGAGCGAGGTAAGAAAAGACGATCCTTGCGTTTCGAAATTCCGGAGTCGCTGCGATATGGGATACAATCGCAGCAGCTGCTTCCGATTTTTTCTCGTTCGACAGGGCTTTGATTGCGGAAAAGCACTGTCGTCGACTGGCGCGCTTGTCGATCATTGTCCGCCTTTGTATTCGGACATCGCTCGTGGCATGAAGGCCTGCAGCTCTGCGATGCGTCGATCATCAACCGGGTGGGTGCTGAGAAAGGCGGGCGTCTTTTTGCTCTGTCCGCTCTGCTGACGCCACTGAGCGAAGCGCTGCCACAGCCCGATGGATTCGCGGGGATCATACCCAGCTCGCGCCATGAAGAGCGCACCGAGCTGGTCGGCCTCCAGTTCCTGTTTGCGGGAAAAGCTTCGGGTTGCGATGAGCGCAGCACCGCCTAGCGCTGCGGTGGGGATAGCGCCGTCGCGTCCATCGCGATTTAATGCGACCCCAGCACCAGCGACAATCATACCTGCGACAGCGTTTTGAGAAAGTCTTTCTCCGGAGTGTCGTGCTACCACGTGGGCAACTTCGTGCCCAACGACTGCGGCAAGTCCGGAATCGTCTTTCGTGATCTGGAAAAGCCCGGAGTGAATACCCACTTTTCCGCCCGGTAGAGCAAAGGCGTTGGGAATCGGGTCGTCAAAAACAACAAACTCCCATTCGGCATGTGGCACAGGCATGACCACGGAGAGTCGCTTGCCGACGCGCTGCGCCGTGGCGTTGTAGGCAGCATTTTGCGAGATCTTTTTCTCTTTGCGGATCTTTTGAAATTCAGAGAGACCGAGCGCTGCTTCTTTCGAAGGGCTCAGCATGTTCAATTGCTTGCGCCCCGTTTCCGGAACGGTGGTCCGGCATGCCGCAAAGGCAATGACGGCTACAAGACAGAGAATCGAGGTGACAGCAGGGGAGGCTGAAAGATACTTCATTCGAGATGTGGAGGGATGTCTGCCCCCATTCGATTATTACAAACGGAGAATGGCTTTCGGAGATTAGACGAAAAGTCAAATTCCCGGAAGGCGTCGAATGGTCATTTCAATCCTAAGATCGCATTGAATTTTAGAAAAACAAATCACCAAGCGCCTCGTCAGACAGCTGGGCCGGATCCGTCACGGCCATAAGTTGTCCAAGATACTCGACGTTCTCGAGTTCTTTAGCCGGGTCGAAGGTGGTTTCCTCCGCAATGACCGGAGGCATACCAGCTCCGGCACCGTCCTCACTGGGAATCTGAAAAGCAAAGGTGATCAGCCCGACGAGAAGAACGACCGCTACCGTTGCGAAGACCGGCACTCGGAAGAGTGCGAGTGTCTGACGCATGAGGTTTCGTTTGTCTTCCAGCTTTCTCACTTCCCGCGCCACGTTGCGGGAGAAAAACGGACCTGACTCCAAATGACTCGCATGTGAAAGCAGCTTCCAAACCGGATCTTTCTTTTCGGCATTATCCATTACAAAAGAGGGAACACCGATCTGGTGAAGTAGTTTCACGAAATCGAGATAAATATTTCCTCACTTTTCGATTCCGTTCGGAAGGGAAAACGGACGAACAAACCGACACCTTACATCGGTGGGGCTTCGATGAAGCCCTCGAGCTGACGAATTCGCGTCGGATGGCGCATTTTACGAAGCGCCTTGGCCTCGATCTGGCGAATCCGCTCGCGAGTCACTTGAAATTGCTTACCGACCTCTTCCAGCGTGCGGCTGTATCCATCGACGAGACCAAATCGCTGCTCAAGTACTTCGCGTTCGCGTGGCGTCAGAGTATCGAGCACGTCCTTGATACGATCCTTGAGCATCGACATGGATGTCATGTCGCTCGGATTCTCGGCCCCTTTGTCCTCAATGAAATCACCCAGGCTCGTCTCTTCGCTATCTCCAACCGGGGCCTGAAGAGAAATTGGCTGCTGCGCCATCTTCAGAACAGCACGCACGCGCTCGACTGGAAGGTGAATCTCCTCTGCAATCTCATCGGAAGATGGCTCGCGGCCATACTCTTGGACCAGTTGCTTCTGGACTCGCATCAGCTTGTTGATCGTTTCGATCATGTGAACAGGAATCCGGATGGTCCGGGCCTGATCTGCGATAGAGCGAGTGATCGCCTGGCGAATCCACCAGGTCGCATAGGTGGAAAACTTGTAGCCGCGGCGGTATTCGAATTTCTCGACCGCTTTCATCAGGCCCATGTTACCTTCCTGGATCAGATCGAGGAAGGAGAGACCGCGATTGGTATACTTTTTAGCGATGGAGATCACGAGGCGGAGGTTGGCCTCGACCATTTCGTCCTTGGCTTTCCGTGCTTCGCCGACACGAACCTGCAGATGCCCGGTCAACTCCTCAAAGTCGGGCTGAGTCATCCAGACTTCCTTTTCGAAAGCGGTGCGAGCGCGTGTGGCTGCGCTTTTCTTCTTCGGATCCTTGGCTCGGGCGGCCTTTCGCTTCAGAGAGGCGGATCGCTCGGTCACTTTCTCAGTCTCGGCGACGAGATCTTCGGTGACTTTCTGCTTAAAATAGAAACGGTTGTAGCAGCGGGAGAGAGTGGAGTGTGTCTTTTTCCACTGTTCCTCCAGTTTCTTGCGCTTGGCGCCGCTCTTTTCTGAACGAAGTTTCGCGTAAAGATCACTGAGATCATCCCGCAGCTCAGCTACCTGAACCTGCAGCTTGGTCAGATTCTTCAGATAACGCGGACGGCTCTCGATTTTTTTATCGATGATGAGACGGTCAAAGCGTTCTTCGCCGGATTCCAGGCGAGTCGCGATAGCAAGATATTCGTCGGGGATGAAACCGAAGCGTGCCAGGGTCTTACGGATATCTTGCTCCGCTTCCTCGATTCGCTTGGAGATTTCGACCTCCTGTTCGCGGGTGAGCAGGGGAACCTGCCCCATCTGCTTGAGATACATGCGAACCGGGTCATCGAGAATGTCGAGTCTGCCCTCGCGCGCCGGAGTCGGCTTTTTCTCAGCCTCGGACTCCTGATTGGCATTCGCGTCAGCAGGAGGCTTAATGTTGTCGACCTCTGCGGAATCGATGATGCGAAACTCCATCGCGCGCAGTCGCTCGATCAATTCCTCCATCAACTCCAGGTCACCGGTGGTATCGGGAAGGGCTTCGTTGAGATCGTCGAAGGTGAGGTATTCCTGCTCCTTTGCGAGACGAATCAAATCGCGGACGATGGGCTTGAACTCCGGAGAATCGAGAAGCGATTTCACCGCTGGGCTCGTTCCCGTGGCATCTTTTTTCGCTTTTGCAGGCTTTTTCGATGGAGAAGATTTTGAGCTTTCAGGCTTCACAGAAGTTCTGGCAGCTTTTTTTGTTGCCTTCCTCTTCGCGGGTTTGGTAGCCTTCGCTGAAGTTTTTCTCTTCGAATTGTTTCCTGCAGCCATGCTCGTCGCGCCAGACGGGTAGTGTTTAAAAAGGGTCGACCTCAGTTTCAGAGGGCTGGCGAACGTCG
>JAKMGR010000542.1 GCA_022424805.1 Verrucomicrobiales bacterium | reverse complement strand
CCATTCGAACTGATCTGGCATCACGAAAGTGGACTCGTTGTTCCCGGTGATGCGAAGAGCCTCGCAGCGGTTGATGTAAACCTCGATGGCTGGGAAGACTTTATCGTCGGCGTAAATGACGAAGACCCGCAGATTTTCATTAACAACTTGGGCGACCGTTCGCCCAATCGCCCCCTCAAGGTTCGCTTGAGCGGCACCAAAGGCAATCCGAATGCAATCGGCGCAAGGATCACCGTTACCGCAAAAGGACTCGCGAATCAGCTTTCGGAAGTTACTGCAGGAGGCGGCTACCTTTCTCAGTCCAGTTCCGATCAGATTTTTGCCGTGACCAAAGACAACGACAGTTCAGTTGTTGTCACAGTCCGGTGGCCTGACGGCAAAACATCTGCGACTGAGGCCGATGCAAATGCAAAGTTCCTCATGATAGATCGAAAATAGATTTTTTGAACGCCTTTCTTGCCTCTACCGACGTATTACCGATGACGTGAATTAATTCGATGAAAATTCTTAGAAACACCTTTTTCGTCCTCACCTTTAACCTGATCTTTACGACTGCACTGTCAGCCGAAGATCGGGAGCAGTCCATTAGGGATTTGATTGAAGTCCTCAAGAATCACAAGGTCACCCCGCTCGACCCTGTGCCCGATTATTCCGAGGGAATGCTCAAATTGGGTCAGTCGCTATTCTTTGATCCGCTCATCGGAGGAAACCGGGATGTATCCTGCTCCACTTGCCACCACCCTCTCGCATCGACGACAGACAATCGCTCCCGTTCTGTAGGCACCCGTGCCTACACCAATCTTGGCCGTCGCATGCCGGAAGGGCTTCGTCTCGTCGAGGTGGAGGGCCGTGATCCTGTCCTGATGGGCTTCAACATGAACGCCGCCGCTCACCCCTTTACACCGCGCAACGCACCCGACTGCTTCAATCGCGGCGATTCAGAGTGGACGGCCATGTTTTGGGACAATCGGGTCTACAAGAGAGAAGATGGTCGATTTGTGATCAACCAAAGACGGATGACCAAATCCCCTGACTACTACCAAGTCGTCTTCCCTGAGATCATCGATAGCGTTCTTGCCGCGCAAGCGATGATGCCAGTCCTATCTGATGCCGAGATGCGGGGAACTAAAGGCGAGACGGGTATCACGGGAGCGCACAATGAAGTCGGTGAGGTCCTCGGACAAAACGAAGAGGAAATCTGGGGGGCGCTCATGAAACGTGTTCTCGCTATAGACGAATATGCGGAGATGTTCGCCACGGCCTTTCCAGACGTCCCGCGGGAGGAACTGCACTTCGCTCACGCCGCTAATGCGATAGCCGCCTTTGAGATTGATGCTTTCACTTTTCACGATGCACCTTTTGATCGTTTCGTCGTGGGTGAACACAACTCGCTCAGCGATGCCGAACTTCGCGGAGCCCACCTCTTCTACGGTAAAGCAAATTGCGTTCAGTGCCATACTGGCAAACTGCTGACCGATCAGAAGACGCACAACATTGGTGTCATTCCCATCGGCCCTGGACCGGCAGGTGACGAGGATTATGACTTTGGCGTTACCCATCGCAGTGATTTCGGTCTCGAGGACCGCTTCGCTTTCCGCACCCCACCTCTCCGAAATGTGGAGCTGACCGGCCCTTACATGCACAACGGAGCCTACACGACTCTGGAGGCTGTCGTGCGTCATAAAATGAACCCGGTTCAGGGACTGGAAAACTACGATCCGTCTCAGCTGGAACCCGAATTTCGTGGCGCAGTCCACCAGGACAAGGAAGTCATTCGCATGGTGAAAAAGACAATGCCGGAAGAACTCAAGTTCCCGAAGTTCTACTCCGACGAGGAAGTCGCGGACCTCGTTGCTTTCATGAAGGCACTGACGAGTCCCTCCGCACGCAATCTGGAGCACACTATCCCTGAATCCGTTCCCAGCGGTTTGGAAATGGTGCTCCCTTTCCCAGAGGATGACTGATTGCTAATATTTCGAGCGCCAGCATGCCTCTCGAATTTCGACTGGAGATAACCACAAAACCCGGTATCATAACGATCCCGTTTTTGCGACGAAGTCTGTTAGTTTGTTCGCAACGGGATCGATACCTGAATGACGACACCTGCTAATTCGATAGGCACTCTCGCACCTGCGTCCGCCTCCGATTCGTCCGGCCTGCTTGCGTTTGCAGAAGTGTTTTCTGAGCACCCTGTAGTCTGGGTTTTCCTGCTCTTCTCGCTCGTGATTCTCAATGCCGTTTTCGTCGCTGCAGAGATATCTCTTCTTCGCGTTCACTTGAGCCAGTTGGAAGAAGCAGTAGAGGAAAAAAGAAAAGGAGCGCGACGTGCCCTCGACCTGGTTCGAAATATCGACCCTCACCTCGCCGCCTGCCAAATTGGCATAACCCTCTCCAGCATTGTGCTGGGAGCCCTGGGCGAGCCCTTCATCACTTCCAAGATTGGGCCTCTTTTAGCATCAACCGATCTTGCGACGGGAACCGTGAGATGGATCGGATTTGTAATCGGAATCCTATTTTTGACCGGGCTGAATACCATGTTTGGAGAGCAGATTCCGCGTGCGATCGCGTCTCGACGGCCGGTCCGGACATCCATTGCCGCGTCTGGTCTCGTCAAGGTTTTCTACGTCCTTTTTTCGGGGCCGGTATGGGTAATCTATCAGCTTTCCAATATTCTTCTCAAAAACATCTTTCGTGTCGAACCGGTAGACAGTTCGCTTGCCAATGCCACCGCTGATGATCTGCGCCTCATGGTCGAAGAAAGCGGACGTGCCCACGAAGTGACCGAAACCGAGCAGGAGATTCTCGAGAATGCTCTCGTGCTGAACGACCTTCGTGTCCGTGACATCATAACGCCGCGGAATGACGTCATTGTTCTCAACGTGCACAAAACGTTTAAGGAAAACCTCGAGATCGCACTCGAATCCAAACACACCCGCTTTCCCCTCGTCGATGGTCACCTCGATAAAACACTCGGCTTGATTCACATCAAGGACCTCATCCGCGAAATGCAGCGGGATTCCCCGAACCTGTTTGCAGCGAAGCGCGATCTCATCAATGTCGCAGAAATGCTGCCTTTGGATGACCTTCTGAAACTCTTTCTTTCGAATCGGGCCCACATTGCTCTCGTCGTCGATGAATTCGGGGGCGCGGTTGGACTCGTGATGCTCGACGACGTGCTCGACCAGGTCGTTGGTGAAATCCACGACGAATTTGATGACGAGGAAGAGCCTGGGTTTCGTCGTATCGATGAAAACTCCTTTATCGTGGAAGGCTGGCTGCCCCTTCACGAACTTGCCGCCGAGGTCAACGACCTCCAGCTCGAGGATCCCGACGTCAGCACGATTGGAGGCTACCTCACCAGCCTTCTTGGGCGGATTCCTGGAGTTGGGGAATCGACAGCCATAGGAAAGTATCTCGCGACGATTACCTTGGCCGACGAGCGCTCCATTCAGGAAATTGAGTTCGTCAGGTCCCAAGAGAACGATGAAGAGCCTCTTGCCGATTTGTCTACTGAAGAGGGAACCGCCGAGGAGAAAGGCGTCGAGGAACCCTCAGTCTCTTAGCTTTTAGAATTAGGCAGATCAGTGAGAATTCCCGCGGGAAATTTTCTGAAAATAAGGGATCGCCACTTCCGGAAACAGGGAACGTCGAACTTGCTCCGATTACAACTCGTAAACTTAATTTAACAGACTCTAAACAAATGCTTTATAGAGGTTTTTTACGCCCATAAATCAGCCAAAGATTACGCAGATAGATCACCCATCCGGTGCTCTGCCCCAAAAATCCAACGGGATCTTTGCGCCAGATGAAGTAGATCATCAGCATGGAAGCCCCTAGCAGGCTGAGCCACCAGAAGGCTGGAGGCACGACGGAAGACTTCGCCTTTTCGCTGGCAATGATCTGCACGACCATTCGGCCCATGAACACGGCCTGGCCCAGAAATCCAAATACGACCCAGGCCACACCAGCCAGGGATGTTACGGTCAGTAGCCTGTAGAAAGTCGGGAGGTCCCCATTCCTGCCGTGAATTTCCTGAAAGAATTCATCTCCCGTCATTTCAGGATCTCCTTCCTTCCATCCTGCAAAGCGACCGCGCAGTTCTCCATCCTCCCCCGCTACTACATCGATCGTCGCGATCTGATCAGACATGTTGAATGGAGGGGCCACTGGCTTCCCCGGAAATCCGACAAGTTCTGCCTGCAGCAATGCCCAGAATCCGATGGAAGGAATCACTAGCAGCAATATTGCTGCGACAACAACTAGTTTCCGGCTAATCTTCATTTCGCCAGTCTACGCGGCAAAGCCATTATGGTTGCGGAAAAAATGACGCCGAAAATGAACATTCCAGCACCGGCTTTCACCATGTATGCCTTCATCGAAAATGTCTCCTTGGCCGCTTCAATGGAAGCATCCAGATCCTCCTCTTTCAGCTGTTGCGCGGCGAAATACTGTCTCATTTCTTCTGTCATTAAGTCTGGAAATTCCGGATGCACAAAGATGAAATATCCCACTTGAGTGAGAATCGCAAAGAGCGCGGCGATTCCGGCGATGGTGGCCCCTGATTTAACTCCCTCAGTCCACGTTATCTCAGGCGTCGCAAGTCGCACTTCCCGCAGTCCCAGCAAAAAAACCACGAATGTTATCCCTAGGCTGATCAATCCCATAATCTGCATCATAGCAAGTCCACTTGTATGCATCCCCAACCAGTAGGATACATACAACCAGATCAAATACGTCCCGCCGACGATGAGCCCCCATTTGAGTTCGAGTGATTTCATAGGTTGCTTTATCTTTCCGTATGCCACGACACGACGACAAGCAAGTGAGGAAAAATGGCCAAACCTTCTCCAATTCTCTCTCACAATGGGCCATTGGATTCGATACAAAGCTGTCCCATAGCGACACCCGTTTCACGCGTTTCGGGTAATCGGAAGCTTGGACCTTCATCGATTTTTCGTTTTATTATGGATATGCGGCTTTCCTCAGTTCTTTTTGCGCTTGTCAGCTTATCTTTCTTTGCGCAAGCGGAGTCCGCAGGCCTTTTGAAATCCGGTGATCGAATCGCCATCATCGGAAGTACGCTCGTGGAACGAGCTCGGCTCTATGGCCATCTGGAATCGGCCTTGCTCCTTGCCGCGGGAGATAAAGTCAACGGTCTTGTTGTTCGGAATCTCGGCTGGAGCGCGGATTCGGTTTTAGGAGACTCACGCTCCTACTTCGGCACGCCTCAGGAAGGTCGTGACCGTCTCGACAAGAACATTTCCGAGGTCAAACCCAACATTGTTTTTCTTTCTTACGGCACAGGCGAAGCCATGTCGGTGGAACAGGGCTGGACGGACGATGCGGTAGCGGCGGAAACGTCAGCGGCAGGATTGGAAAAGAGTCTCGCCCTCTTTGTCGATGGATACCAGAAATTGATCGACCGCGTTCGAAAAGCCGGAGGAGCAGATCTCCGTGGGATCGTGCTTCTTTCCCCACCGCCCCTTGAAAATCATGGTGGTTACCTGCCAGACCAAACCAAAAACAACGCGCGGATTGCCAAGTTCCGCGACGCGATACGAGATCTCGCGAAGAAGAATAAAAGTCACTTCGTCGACCTTTTCGCAGCACTCGGTGGTGATGACTTTGACGGATCGATCACTGAAAGCCCGCTCACGGACAACGGCATCCACTTTACCGAGGAAGGATATCGCGTTCTCGCCCGCCACATCATTAAGGAGCTTGGTTATGATGAGAGTTCGGTGACGGGTCTCGAAGCTCCTGCATACCTAGCACTCCGCGAGGCGGTTATTGAGAAAAACCGGCTCTTCTTTCATCGTTGGCGACCTGCCAATGAAACCTACCTCTTTCTTTTTCGGAAACACGAGCAAGGAAATAACGCCAAAGAAATCCCTATGTTTGACCCCCTTATTGCTGAACAGGAAAAAGTCATCGAAGCAGCTCGTAAGCGCATTTTCGCAGGCAAAACCAAGAACTGATTTCCCCATTCTTCCCATGAGATGTGTTTCTTTCATTGCCTTTATCTCCGCAATGCTCCTTGCGAGCGCAATCGCTCAGAATGGACTGCGCGACATTCCCAACACGGATCCGCAAGCGCAACTCGATTCCTTTTCGGTTATCGACGGGGCTTCTATCAATCTGTTTGCCTCAGACCCAGTCGTCTCGAATCCCGTTCACATGAACTGGGATCAACGCGGTCGACTCTGGGTTGTTAGCAGCCCGCTTTATCCTCACATTCAACCCGGCGAGGAGGAGAGCGACCAGATTGTGATTCTCGAAGATACAACCGGCGACGGAGTCGCGGACAAGCACACGGTATTCGCC
>JAKMGR010000513.1 GCA_022424805.1 Verrucomicrobiales bacterium | reverse complement strand
AGCGAATCGACCTCCGACAGATGGAGGTGCTCAAATCCTTGTTTCAGCGACTTTCCGCAGTTGGAAATCCCGGCTCAAACTTGCTCGATCAAACCATGGTTCTCTTCGGAAGCAATATGGGCGACGCGAACGTTCATTCCTGCACCAATCTACCGATATTGCTGGCCGGGGGAGGATTCCGGCACGGCCAGCACTTGCGCTTCGATGAAACGGACAACACGCCGCTGGCTAATTTGTTTGTGAGCATGCTACACGGCCTGGGTGTCGAAGCGGATCAGTTTTCCAGCAGCGTGGGAACTCTAACCGGTCTGGAGTTTTCATGAATCGAATTGCTTTCATTTTCGCCGCACTTTTTTGTGGGAGCCTGATCGCACAAGGTGTTGATTTCGAAATCGAGGTGCTGCCGATTTTTAAAACGCATTGCTACGACTGCCACGGTCCAGAGAAACAGAAGTCTGGCTTTCGTCTCGATCTGCGCTCCGCGGCGATGCGAGGGGGAAGCGGGGACATCGCCATTGTCCCGGGAGAGCCGGACGAGAGTCCGTTGCTCAACTTCGTGACCTTGCCTAAGGACGATGATCTCCACATGCCTCCGAAAGGTGATGGATTGAGTGACGCTGAAGTTCGGGTCTTACGAGAGTGGATTGCGAGTGGCGCGGCGTGGCCTGATGCGTTAGCGGGCGAGGATCCACGTTTGGCGCATTGGGCGTGGCAACCGTTGTCAGTAGGCGCTGACTGGTCATCGGTAAGAACGATTGATGGGTTCCTCAGGGCCAAGTTGAAGGAGAAAGGGCTTGCGATGTCGCCCAAAGCAGCCCGTCGGGTCTTGATTCGACGCCTGTCGTTTGACCTTCATGGACTGCCACCATCTCCGGATGATGTGGAGGCGTTTGTGGGTGATCCCGATCCGAATGCCTATGCCAAACTGGTCGACCGTATGCTGTCCTCTGCGCACTATGGTGAACGCTACGCGCGACATTGGCTCGATATCGCACACTACGCCGATACACATGGGTTCGAGCGCGATAAACGACGTGACTCAGCCTGGCGATATCGGGATTATCTGATCGCCGCGTTGAATTCAGATAAGCCCTACGATCGTTTCCTCAAGGAGCAGATCGCGGGCGATGTGTTCTGGCCCGAGGATGAGGCGGCGACCGTTGCGACTGGATTTCTGGCGGCCGGGCCGTGGGATTTTGTTGGTCAGGTCGAAACAAAGAGCCCCGTATTGCGGCGGTCAGCACGCGCGCTAGATCTGGATGACATGGCGACGCAGGTGATGACATCAACGATGGGGATGACGGTCAATTGCGCGCGTTGTCACGATCACAAACTCGATCCGATTTCACAGCAGGAATACTATGAGTTAATGGCTGTCTTCGCCGGGGTGAAGCGAGTCGAGCGCGTCACCTCTGATTCCCGACTTGCGGAGTATGAAAAAACAAAAACAACCCTGACAAAACAACGCAATCAAATCGCACATCAGATCGGTAGCCTGCAAGGTGAGGGGCTGGATTTGGCGGATATCGTCGGAGGCGGGAACGGACGTGGATCAGGAACGCCCGGGAATGGGGTTGATCCTCGAAACGCGGTTGTGCAAACTCGGAAATTCGGAGCGTTGGGTAACGTGAAGGCCAACACCTACGCCAAATCGAAGTTTCCGTTCGTAGATGGGGTGGTCATTGCAAATGGCAAAGATGGAACCAGGATACCCGTGAGTTCCGGCGGACATACCGTGAGCGGGATTCCGGCCACCAGCGGTGGAGCGTGGGATCACATCCGCAACGGCCCCGTAGCCAGTCAGCATTCTCCGAAACATGGCGAGATCGACTTTACGAAGGATGGCAACACGCTGCTCGGAATCCACGCGAATGCCGGAATCACATTCGATTTGGCGGAGATCCGAAAAGCGACGGGCGATGCAGAAATGCGCTTCATTTCGCAAGTCGGTTATTTTGGTGCGGAAGGTGGCAATCGGGCGGACGTCTGGATTTTCGTAGATGGCGAGAGGGCCGTGGCCTTCAAACATCTAAAGCGTCAGGATGGTTTGAAGAGGGTTGATCTCGTATTGCCGGAGTCAGCAAAATTCCTGACCTTGCTCGCAACCGATGGGGAAAACGGGTATGCGATGGATCAGGTCGGATTTGGGAATCCAAAATTGACCGCCGCTCAACCAAGTGATCTGTCAGAGTCTGACCTCAAGAAACTGGAGCAACTGCAGGAAGAAGCCAAAGCAGTCGATGCGAAGCTGGAGGCTCTCGGCACGCCTCCGAAGTTCTACGGTGTCGTCGCGGAGAAAACGATGCCCGAAGTGCGAATGCAAAGACGAGGCAATCCCGAAGCCGAATTCGGACAGGTTCTTGCTCCGGGGGCATTTTCTGCTTTAGCGATGCTCGATGCTGATTTGGGTGATCGTCAATCGTCTGAAGGCGATCGCCGAAAAGCGTTGGCGGAATGGATTACGCATCCCGACAATCCGCTCACCGCGCGCGTGATCGTGAACCGACTCTGGTATTGGCATTTCGGTCAGGGGATCGTCGACACACCCAGTGATTTTGGCCTCGGGGGCGGCCAGCCGACTCATCCGGAATTACTCGACTGGCTCGCGGCTGAGTTGATTCGTCAGAAGTGGTCGTTGAAGGCCGTGCATCGATTGATTCTCATGAGTGAGGCCTACCAACAGGTCTCGGCTTTTCCTGATAATGAAGCCAAGGTCTCCATCGATGCGGGAAATCGCTACCTCTGGCGGCAGAACCCTCGGCGTATCGAGGCCGAAGCGGTGCGCGACGCGGTCTTGTCAGTGAGCGGAAAACTCAATCGCGAGCCTGGCGGGCCAGGATTTGAGGATTTTAAATACACCGAAGCCTATGCGCCAATTTACGAATACATCACCGCCGACAAGCCTGAGCTCTGGCGGCGCAGCATTTATCGTTACATTGTCAGGACGACGCCAGACCGTTTTCTGACAACCCTTGATTGTCCCGACCCCGCCAATTTCACTCCGAAGCGGTTCACGACGACGACCCCGCTCCAGTCGCTCGCGCTTTACAACAATGAATTCATGCTGAAGCAGGCGCAGTATCTTGCGGAGCGGCTTGAAGCGGAGGCAGGGGCCGAAATTTCGGATCAGGCGAACCATGCGTTTCTACACGCCTTTGGCCGCCCGCCCAAGCAGGAGGAGCTTGAGCTCGCGAAAAAGATGATCGACGAAAAGGGCTTGTTTGTTCTGTGTCGTTCGTTGCTTAATGCGAACGAATTTGTCTACGTGGACTAGGTCGCTTGCCATTCGGCTACCGAAAACATAAAGAAGCCAAGAGGAGATTTCTAATTCTGGAACATGAAGATTCGAACCATCCTTCTGGCGGCTCTCCTTTCTCAGGGTATTCTCTGTGCGGAGGAGAAGTCGTTCGGCGAAACCTTTGACGACGATGTTATTCCTGAGCAGTTTCTCACCAAAATTCCTAACAAGAACACAAGTGTGCGCGAAGGGGGGCTCTGGACTCGTGGAGAAAGTGGGGGCAAATATCCGCCGATGGTTTATCTCGGGGTCGAGGGTAAGGACCTTGAGGTATCGTTTCGCTATCGGCATCTCGAAGCCGGCGGTATGATCTGGTTTTTCGTCGATGGAGACGATGGCTTTGGAAGTGTCGACCACATGCTACGAGTAAAACTGCTGCGAACCGGTGTTCAGTTGCAGATCGATCATCACACCCTGAATGCCGATCACCCCGAGCGATTGAACCGGGGCAGGCCTGCAGACAAAGTGAGTGGGGCCTATCGTTTGAATAAAAAATTCCCAGTCGAGAAAGTGGACCTGTCAGCAAACGAATGGCACACGGTGGTGCTTTGCTTTGAGGGGGGCGAGGTCACCATTTCCATCGATGAGGAGCAGTGGAAGAAGACGCTGAAGCATGGATGTTTCAACGCGCCGAAACGAAAATTGCTCTGGATGCAGGAAGGCGGCGAAATGGGGATCGAACTCGATGATATCGAGGTGATCAGGAAGGACGACTGATCGGGAACGTGCGATACAGTTGTCATTGCGTTTCTCTTTTCGACTCGATACGGTCGCTTTCCTTAGAACTCGATCCATGAAAAAACTACTCTTATTCTTTGCTTCCCTGATTTTCGTAAGTGTCGGTCTTGCTGATGAGCGCTGGCTTGATCTGGCGGTTGAAGGAGGCCGCAACGGCAGGCATGTCGTGATCATCACCGGCGACGAGGAATATCGCTCGGAGGAATCCGGGCCGATGCTTGGGAAAATCCTCAGCGAAACACACGGCTTCAACGTCCGGGTCTGTTTCGCGATCGATCCGGAACACGGATACATCGATCCGAACAATCAGAAGAATATACCGGGACTCGAGGCCCTCGCCGACGCTGACCTGATGATCATCAGCACTCGCTTTCGCCAGCTGCCTCATGATCAATACGCTCATCTCGCTGCGTATTTGAATGCGGGCAAGCCGGTTATCGGCTTCCGCACGGCGACTCACGCATTCACCGGCGGAGGAGCGACGGGCGACTTCAAATGGAATCAATTCGGTTTGAAAATTCTTGGTGAAAAATGGGCC
>JAKMGR010000477.1 GCA_022424805.1 Verrucomicrobiales bacterium | reverse complement strand
ATTCTGGCCTATAAAAAGTTCAAGCCAGCGTCTGGGGAGATGATCCAGCGCTCCAATCATCTCGCTCTCGCGATCGGGGCTTTCTCTGCGATTGCTGCGATTCTCGCTGCTTCGATGGTTGATTTTCCGCTTCATCTCCCTGCCTTCGCGTCGCTCTTTGCGATTTTACTCGCTGTGCTCGCGGCACCGGATCCTATGGCGACGGCGACTTCCGCGGAAGAGTCGAAATCCTATTTCCCCGGTGGTGTGCTTCTCTTTGCCACCCGCGTCACCGCCTTTTCCTGCGGACTTCTCATTACTGCTTTCGGCATGCGATACATGCGCAGTGAATACCACTACGAAAAAGCCCGGATCGCTTTCGAAGAGAATCGCATCGACTTCAAGCTGATGAGACATCTCCAGACGGCGCGGAAACTCGATCCGCTGAATCCATTCGTGCTCAGCCTCAGTGCGCATGCGCAGGTGCAGGCGATCACACCGGAAATGTCATCTCCGGCGAGGAAGCAGGCACTGGAGCAGGCTGAAGAATATTTTGCTCAGTCGCAGTTCTACTATCCGCAGGATGTCTTTGCTGCGGTTGGTCACTCTGCCGTACTCGACGAATTGGGCCGGGGAGACGATGCTTCCCGCCGCATCAAAAACGCACGGGAGTGGGCGCCGCTCTACGGGATTTTGATCCAGGCAGAGGGTGAGCATCACCTCCGCCGCGGCGATATCGTCGATGCCGAAAACGCTTTTCGTGAGGCTCTTGCAGCGGCGGCATTTCCTGATCGCGATGGTGCGATTCAGGGACTCAAAACCATCGCCGAGTGGAAATTCATCGCTGCGCAAAACGGAATTCGCTGGGCTCCCGAGCAGGATCTGGAGGGCGGTGGCGATCAGCGCCTGCTGCGCGAAGTGCGGGTGCAGGAGCGCATTCTTGCAGGTCAGGCACCGGAAGGAATTCCCGAGCCGACTGATTGGACGGAAAAAGAGCCATTCGATAAAACGACCAAGACCTCGAACTTCCCCGCAAGGTAGGTCGACGGAGTAAGTTTACTCTTTGGAAGAAATAATGACCTGCTCGCCTTCGGCGGGGGTGACGACGCGATCTTCGATGCTGTGTTCCCGTATCGACTGTCGCAGCCGAATCAATGGCTCATCGCGATGTTCGTTGCTGATCGGAAAGGTCGCGTGATGCATGGGGATCATTTTACCTGCCTGCAGATCGAGAAACGCTTTCACTGCTTCCTCGGGATTCATGTGCACCTCGCGTCCACTCGGGCAGTCATAGGCTCCGATCGGGAGCAGGGCGGTGTCAATTTTATGACGATCGCCAATTTCGGCAAAGCCGTCGAAATAGGCCGAGTCACCGGAATGATAGACGCTGTGTCCGGGCGTATCGATCACATAACCGCCAAACTCCTTTTGTGTGTCGCCAATATAGCGAGCACCCCAATGGTGCGCCGGGGTAAAGTGAATATCCGAACCGCGAAAATTGTATGATTGCCAGTCCGACATCTCGATCAGGTTATCGTAGTCGAGTTTACGGACAACCTTTCCGACGCCGCTTGGAACAATGATCGTTTGTGAGCCGTCGACGATTCGCTTCAGCGACATTCGACAGAGATGATCGAAGTGCGCGTGTGTAATCAGGACCAGGTCGATCGGGGGAAGGTGTTCGATATCGATTCCCGGGTCGCGATGGCGCTTTAGGGGGCCCATCCATTTGGCCCAGACTGGATCGATCAGGAAATTGAAATTAACGGTGCGAACCAGAAAACTGGCGTGACCAATCCAGACCACTTCGATTTCCTCATCTGCCAGGGGGCGAAAGACGGGTGCCATTTCTCCGCCCGTTTCTTCACGCTTCCGCACCATCGAGGGAAAGAGATTGCCGCTGAGATACTGGTAGTTTCGACGAGCCCAACCCTTCTCTGGCACGAGGCCGACACGGCGTCCCTCGGTGGTGAATCTCGACTTTCGTCGCTTCTCCCCAGATGCAAAGGAGCTTTCGTTTTCCGAAACTGAGGGGTCTGTTTCTGTTCCGTCTTCGCGCATATCTGTGAAGCTTTAATAAATTAGTCGTGGCGAAAAGGTGAAACAATCAGATTCCCCAGCAATCGTTCCCGCATTACCGCGTCTCCGCCAATCCGAAAAGATAAGGCAAGATTCGGATGAAAAAAACTTTTCCGAACTCCGTATCATGGTTTGGTGCGTCAACGTGATCTCATGGAGCTGGAAGAAATCAAATCCCTGACCCGCAAGAATTTTCCCGATTGGAGCGATGCGCATCTTGGCATGTCCGTGATCGAGAAAGGTGGCTCGGGGCGCATCTTCGTAAGAATGCGAAACGGCGAGACTGGGCAGAACATGATCGCGATGCATTGGTCCGACGACCGGCCCGACAACGCGCGCTTTGCCTCGATCACTGATTTCCTGAATCGCCACGACATTCCCGCACCCAAAATCTACAACCGAGCGGAAGACCTCAACCTGCTCTGGGTCGAAGACCTAGGTGAAATCGACCTCGGAAACCTCGATGGACAGGATTGGGATACATTTCGAAAGCCTGCCTACTTTTCCGCCCTGCGCAGCGTTTTTCTACTGCATCGTATTACGGAAAATGAAGCACCCGACGATCTGCCCGAGCTCGAGCTGTCTTTCGATGAGGCTCTCTACGAGTGGGAGCAAAACTATTTCCTGGAGCATTACGTGGAGCGCTTTCTCTCCAGAGAAGTGGCAGACTCGCTGCGGGCCGACGAATCACTCCGAACCCTTCGGAAGAAACTTTCCGCCCTGCCTCGTGCTCTCGTCCATCGCGATTTTCAAAGCACCAATGTAATGGTGTCCGGTGCCGACACCTCCCTGATCGACTACCAGGGGCTGCGCTGGGGGCTGCCCGAATACGACCTCGCGTCCCTCATCTACGATCCCTACACCGTGTTTACCCCCGAAGAGCGCGAGGATCTGATCGAATACTACATTTCGCTGAAGCGTGAGATCGACCCGGAAACCTGTGAGATATCGTTTCGCAAACTTCTCGCCCAGTCTGCCTCCCAGCGATTGATGCAGGCGTTAGGTGCCTATGGATTTCTGTCAGAAGTGAAGGGGAAGGACGAGTTCCTCAATTTCATTCCGGCGGCGATAGACCGCTTGGTGGTGATATCGGAGAGTCCCGGTGGGGTGAAGGTTCTGGCGGAGGCGCTGCGGCGGTGAGGGGTATTGTTTGTGGCTGCCTTGTGTTTACTGTTTTGTCAGAAGAATGACCGAAGCCCGGGCATACGCTTGGATCTTTTGCGCTGCTTCCGCGATCCCAATAGACCAACCAGGAAAGTATCGCGACATCGAAGCGGTGGCTGATGGAATCAATCACGCTGTTCCGACTCAAAAAGAAATGGATGCCTCAATCAGCTGGAGTAAGTCGAAGGGTCTTCTTCAGAGAAACGGAAAGAAGATTCAACTGACGGAAGAAGGAAGAGATTTTGAAGTTCGGCTAGATAGGTGCTAGTGCGCCGAAAAACTTCTGGTGAACGTCCACTACGATCCATTGTCCGCAGTTTGGGAT
>JAKMGR010000460.1 GCA_022424805.1 Verrucomicrobiales bacterium | reverse complement strand
GAATAGAGGTCGGTAAACGCAATGCTCTGTTGTTGCCCCGGGATCTTCCCTCGAAATCGCGTCAGATCGTCGCTAACGTGAACAGGACCATCGTCGCGAAACGCCCAACTTTCATTGCCGTCGCAGCCGCTCATCCGTTGTCGGCCATCATTCAACGAGCGCACAAACACGTGTCGATCTATTCCGCCGACATACAGCATGGCTCCGTCGACATTCTCATTGGACTCTGCAAGCCATTGTTGTTCCGAGAGATTCTCCGGCTTCCGTCGCTGCCCGTATTCTTCGAGCACATGAATCTCGTATGCTCGATCAACGGATCGGGCAGCGGACTGAATGATTTTCTCCAGTGCCTCAGCAGCACTCAGAGTGCTTGGCCGCAGCACGGCAAACGCGATTAACAAGCAAGCCGCCACGCCAAGCGAACCGGCAATCGCAAAGATTCTACTTCCGCGTCGCTGCATTCCTGCGGCAGATTTACTGCCGCTTACAGTTGCATCTGATAGATCATTGTTCGCCCCACCTTCCCGCTCAATCTCCGTCAACAGCCGTTCGATGCGTTTCTTTTCTGCTGCGTCGTCATCTCGAGCCGCATCTCGCAATAATCCATGCACGACGAGTTGCTTGGTCAGCTGGCTGTGATCAGTGGCTGGCTTGTCAGCGGCGTCTTCAGAACATTGGCCAGCATCAAGCCAGTCTGACAACAGCTCGTGTTCGTTGCGTGTCATGTTCCGGCCTCCGTCAGAATTCCCTTTCGAGCAAGACACTCAGCCAGCAGGCCTCGGGCACGCACCAGACGCTTCTTGCACGCCTCGAATGAAATGTCGAGACGTTCTGCTAGTGCCGATGTTTTCAGTTCATCGAAGTATCGTCCTCAATCGCAGCTCGATGGGACGCTGATAAGCCAGCAATGCACTCTCGAATCGCCACAACCTTTTCGTCCCAGGTGTCGCCGGGCCGCGTTGAGATTGACTCAAACTGCTGGTCCACGTGTGTGAGCAGAGCTTCATTCAAAAAGACCGGCAACGTTTTTCGTTTCCGGTAGTGCGTCAGCACAAGCCGGCCAGCAATCCCCCGCAACCATGGTCCGAACGGTCGCGAAAGGTCGCATTCGTCGAGTCTCCGCCACGCAACGAGCATCGATTCCTGGAAAAGATCATCAACGACGGATTCGTCATCAACCAAAGTGCGCAGGTAGGCCATCAGCATCCGCGAGTTTTCGCGGGCCAGAATCTCAAACGCCAGCTGTGCTTTCTGATTCGACAAATCGAGTGCTCCTATTAATCGAACACTCAATACTGTCGCTCGACGTCAGAATGGGGACAAGATTTCGTCTGAAATCAAGAAATCTTTGGGGCGGACAATAACAAAGCCCTCGGTCACAGAGCTTTTTGCCTGTTTTCGCACGGTTGCTCGAAAACGCCGCGAATAGGACCGCATCCAGGTTACGGAGCTTACAACATAAACATCCCGTAACACGCAGCGGTGAATCACACCGACCGCACGAATAGTGATTCTCTCGAGTCGGCGGGTGCATCGACCGAGGCGGATTGGATTACAGGCCAAATCGCTTCGGTCTTTTTCACCGACTGCAGATCGGCCGAATCATGCTGGATTGAGCGACTGAGACGCGTTTAGTTGGGTTTACAAAACTTTTTTAGTATCTTAGCCACCCAAGCCCCAAGGAATATCAGGGACAAATCAGCCTCGCAATGGATGCGTCGCTTTGATGGAGGCTTAGAGACTCTACCCCGGGGGCAGTGTTTTTCTGCCGAGAGGTCCTTGCACGACCCAGCGTCCCCTAATTCGTCCGCATGTGCGGCAAAATGAGATTTTGTGACCGGGCGAGGATTTTCCTGACGCCGATTGCGTCCATGGGTCCTTTCCCAGCGGGTTGAGTGGTCAGTGCCACCGAACCGGTCGCAGAGTACCACAGACTTGCTTTTCTACATCATCACCACGAATGGAGTCGTTATGGCTGAGTTACATTTCGAACGTACCGCCGATCTGATGCTCGAATTCTTAGGCAGCGACGGCGATCCCGGTTGGGTTTTCTTTCGGCAGTTTGGCGAATGGGAGTTGCTGTTCAATCTGCACGACGATCGCCGATTAATTGGCCGGCTGGTTCGGAACCTCGAATCCCGTGGCCTCGTCGAGTCACGCCGCGTTTCGGCCGGGATGCAGGTTCGCATGACCGAAACCGGACGGCAGCACTGTAAGCGAGAGCAAGCCCGGTCGGCAGCGATCGAAGCCGAATTTGGTCCAATGCTCTTGGACCTACCGTGTCAATTGGATCCGGCAGAATCGAGGCCATAAAACAGCCAAACTGACCAACCAGGAATCCGATTGCGGTTTAATCCCGCAATGGATCTTGCGGGTAGGCGGATCGCTTCCGCCGCCGGACTTCGCTGGTGCCGCTTCCTATTCAACGGTGCCAGCGTGGTCCGCCCGCTTCAAAGAATAGGAATCACCATGTCGCCTGATGACATCGCGCCGCTTTTCGACACGTGGTTACCGAAAGCGGAAAGGTGGCTTGAAAACGAGCGAGACAAGCCGATCACCTGCTTGATTCTTTGGTATCAGATCAAAGAGGGGGAGAAGAATCGCGGTTGGTCCGAACTGCCCGAGCTGTACCGCAAGCAATTTGAAAAAGCTGGCCGCTCTCAGCGTCGCATTGCTGATCGAGAGTATTTAGAGATCGCGTATCGCGGTGAAATGACAGGCTGGAAAGAACTACTTGGCAACATCGATGAGATTTGCAGGCAAGTCATTCAGGTCGATTCGGCTGACTATTTGCAACGTCTCAGTTCCGTGGATCGCTGGGTGATGATTCTATTTCACCTCCTGCAGCTTAACGCATTGGGCGATTCGTTAGGTGGTCGCCGAATGAATCTGGACCCACGTTTCAAACTGTCTTTTGGTGATTGGAATCCTACGGGCGACAGCATCCGTTTCCCAGTCGATCAACCTTTGGGTGG
>JAKMGR010000446.1 GCA_022424805.1 Verrucomicrobiales bacterium | reverse complement strand
GTCTCTTCGGTTTCGTCTCCCATATTAGAAATCCGGAAGGTCGTGCCCTTGATCTTTCCGTAACCACCATCGAGCTGAATTTTGTGCTCTGCGTGCATGATCTGTCCGAGCCTGGCGACGTCGATTTCCTTGTTGTTTTTGATACAAGTCAGCGACTTGGAACGGAAGCCTTCGGGGGCGAAAAACTCGAAGCCGTTGGCGCGGATCCACTCGTGAACGATGTTGTTGAGGTTCTCGTGGCGAGCCATGCGGTTTTCGACACCCTCTTCAAAGATTACATCGAGTTGATGACGGAGACCGAAGATCGTTCCGATGCAAGGCGTGCTTGGGGTCATTGACTTCGCTTGATTCTTTTTGAACTCGTGAAAGTCGAAGTAGTATCCGCGATCATCCACTGTAGCAGCCCGATCAAAGGCGCGCTCGGACACGGTGAAAATTCCCAGTCCGGGAGGCAGAGCGAGAGCTTTCTGGCTGCCAGTGAGAAGCACGTCGATTCCGAGCTTGTCGAACTCGATCGGGACGACGGAGAAACTGGAGACGGTATCCGTAACGAGGCAGACGTCGTCATACTTGCGAACGACAGCAGCAACTTCGGCGAGTGGATTCATCACGCCTGTCGATGTTTCGTTGTGAATGAAAGTCACGGTGTCGAACTCTCCCGTGGCGAGTTTTTCGTCAATATCGGCGGGATCAACGGGAACGCCCCACTCGTATTGCAGAGCTTCGGCATCTTTACCGCAGCGTCGGGCGACGTCGACCCACTTGTCGGAAAAGGCTCCAGAGCAGCAGCAGAGGACTTTTTTCTTCACGAGGTTGCGAAGTGCGCCTTCCATCACACCCCACGCGGATGAGGTTGAGAGAAAGACCGGCTGCTCCGTGCCCATGAGTTGCTGGAGGCGTGGATGAACGTCATCGTAAAGCGCGACAAAATCTTTGGATCGGTGACCGATCATCGGAGTGTTAGTCGCTGCGTAGGTGCCAGGGGAAATTTCCACCGGGCCGGGAATGTGGAGTCGAATGTGGTCGCTCATGATTGGGCTCAAATAAGGCAGGGGATGGAGAAATCACAAACCGATTTTCTTATCGGCGTTGGAGGTTACGATGTCGCGGTAGAAGTGGACGGGGGGATTTTGAGGGGAGGTTTGCCGCCTTTTTCCCGCATCCAGTTGATAGCTCGATTGAGCGGTTTTATACTCACGAGTTTGATTTCGAGCCGGCGTTTTCCCGGGAAGTTGATCATCATGATTCCGATCAAAATTGTGAGGATGCCCTGACCGGGAGTGAGAAGCATTAAAATGCCAGAAAGGAGAACGATCCATCCCAGAAGATTTTTCAAAATGAGGAAAACGACACGCAGGACGGGATGGCTCTCGCGAATGGCGTCTGCCTTGGGGTCTTCCTCGAGGAAGTAATCCTCCGGAATTTTACGGACGAGAAACGGAACAAGCAGAAGGCTCAAGAGAAAAGCAAATGCCGATATACTGGCGACCCAGGCAAAGAAGGTTTTGTTCTCTTTCGCCCAGGTTAGTATTGGCTCGACCCACTCCATTGCGGAAACCTCCCGCCGGCGTGGAGGCAAATCAATCCATTTCGCGCGAACGAGGCTCGCGGTGCACGGTGCTGTCGGAGGTGGGAGACGTCACGAATGGGCCGCCCGCGAGAGGTGCCCGATCAGAAAATGCCACGTCGGGCATTTCGCTGGGACGACCTGCGAGAGGAAAATCTTTTCGAAGAGGAAAGTAAGGGAAGCCCTCCCACATGAGGATGCGACGATGGTCTGTGAGTCCTTCGAATTCGATCCCCATCATGTCGTAGACTTCGCGCTCATGCCATTCGGCTGTTGGCCAAAGCTGGGAGACGGAATCGGCTTTCTCGTCTTCCCCAAGCTTGAACTTGATGCGCAGGTGAGTGTATTCGCCGTTTCCGAGGGTGTAGAGCTCGTAAACCATTTCCCAACGAGGCTCTTCCCCGAAGTTGTCGAGGCTGCTTATATCGAGCAGGTAATCGTAGCTGAGTTCGTCACGGCAATGCGCGAGGATTTCTTTGGCACGGGCTTTTTCGACGATGGCGGTGTGTTCGCCACGAAATTCGACTGTGTCGAGAATTGCTTCACCGAACTTGGACTTCAGGGCTTCGATGGACGAGGCGCTCATAGCAGGAAAATGTCAGAAATTAGACGGAAGCTTCAGATTTGAAGTGAGCTTGTGAAGACTCGCTTTCAGCGATTTTGTCCTGGAGTTTCATCAGGCCCTCAAGCAGTGCCTCGGGGCGAGGAGGGCAACCGGAAACGTAAACGTCGACCGGAATAAGATTGTCGATGCCCTGGAGAACGGCGTAGCTGCGATACATGCCGCCGGATGAAGCGCAGGCCCCCATCGCGATGCACCACTTTGGACCAGGCATCTGATCCCAGACTCGCTTAACCGCTAGCGCCATCTTGTAGGTTACAGTGCCGGCCACAATCATGACGTCGGCCTGACGGGGAGAAAATCGCATTACCTCAGCTCCGAAACGAGCGATGTCATAGCGTGAAGCTCCTGTTCCCATTAACTCGATCGCGCAACAGGCAAGACCCATTGGCATTGGCCAGAGCGAGTTTTTCCGCATCCAGTTGATGGCGGTATCGACGCGGGTGAAAATGACGTTGCCCTCGACCTTGGAATCGTAGGCTGCATGCTGAAGTGTGGCTTCTGACATCGTAATTTGGCTGGTTACCTGAGGATGTTACGTCCGCCAATGCCCGGAGCAACACGTTTGTGAAATTTTTCACAAGCTGCGAAAACATTCTTCAGGTCCTTTTGACAGTCGGTGGACACCGGATTCCGTTCCTTCTAGAGCCGATGATTCGCATTGATCATGCCCCTTTCGCGTAGTATTCAGTCCGATGCGCAAACTCTTTTCCTTCAGGATACGTGGAGCCCTGCTCCTTCCCTTCATTGCAGTGATTGCCTGTGGTAACCTGATCGCTCAGGACGATGCGCCGAAAGGAGAAGAGAAAGGGAAAAAAGAAAAGGACGAGATGACAGACAATGTCTCCGTCACCAAGCACTCTGGAACTTTTGGAGGCAGAGAACTGAAATACACGGCCACAGCCGGCACGATTGTCATTTCGAAGAAAGAGAAGGATCCCAAAGCGTCGATGTTTCACGTCGCCTATACGCTGGACGGAGTGAAAGATCCGAAAACCCGCCCGATCACCTTCTGTTTCAACGGTGGCCCGGGATCGTCCGGCGTCTGGTTACACCTCGGGGGCTTCGGCCCGAAGCGGGTTCAGATGACCAAAGAC
>JAKMGR010000438.1 GCA_022424805.1 Verrucomicrobiales bacterium | reverse complement strand
GAAGAAGAGCGCCTCGATACGGATTTGCTGATGGAAACGCTTCGAGCTGGCGGAAAACCGGCTTATTACGAACCTGACGTCGATGCTATCGTCGCACGGCTGGAGGCAGAAGCGGAGGACGGCGATGTCATCGTCGTTTTCAGCAACGGAGGATTCGGGGGCATTCATGATCGCCTCCTCTCCGAATTGTGAAAAATACGATTTTCTAATTTTTACAATTTCCGAGCAGATCGAGTTTACCTTGGGCGATCTTGAAAACATTTTTCATCGAGCTTGATTCTCCGTTTTCCCGAGTGGATCCGCGTCAAAAAATATGCTCCCGCTGTTTTCGGCAGTGAAGGCGAGAACCTTGCCTACGAAACCAACGATGATGGAGCCGAATTGCTCATTTCGACGACAAGTCCGCCTAAGGATGATTATTCTTCGAGGTTGGCGCTATTTGGCCCGCTGCTGGATTCGCAACGCATTCCCGATGTGCAGAGGTGCTTCGTCAGCACCCCAAGTTGTTCATCACCGCTTTGACCGCCGCAGTTTTGTTGTGGATCCTTGCGATTCTGGTAGTTCGAGTCGTCAGGTCGTCCGAAAAGGGCGGGAAAACTCCCGAGCCGCAGGTTACTGCGACCCTGTGACTTTTTCGATGGCGTCGAAAACCATTCCCGCCGTGACAATGCCGTCGGGAAGAGCGATCGCTTTCTGCGATTGATCGGCAGGGTAAAGGAGGTAGAGCGGGACACCAGAGCGACCGTATTCTTTTAGGATTCCGGCGATTTCAGGATCTCGATTGGTCCAGTCAGCGATCAGAAACTCAATGTTATTCTCCGCGAAAGCATTCTGCACTTTCTCAGTCTTGATCGTAGCGCGTTCGTTCACTTTGCAGGTGGCACACCACTCGGCGGTGAAGTCGACAAAGACATGTTTGCCCTCGGAGCGAAGCCTTTCGATTTTTTCGACGAGATTTTTCGGGACGTAAGGTGCCTGCTTTTTCGTAGCACTGACAGCGACAAAGATGCTCAGTACGAAAAAGATCAACGCGATGATGCGCCCTTTTGTCCGCGCTCCTTTGGTTCGTTCCGGCCCCGCGAAGCGGCCGAGAGCCCAGGCTGCCATTCCAACTAGGAGAACGGCGACGAGAGCCCACTGGAGGCCGCTGACGTTGAGTTGCTTCGACAAGACGCCGATCAGCCAGATCACGACGGCAAACATCGGAAAGGCCATGAATTGCTTAAAGGTCTCCATCCAGGCTCCCGGAGGAGGAATCACATCGAGAAGTTTTGGGAATAGCGCGAGCACGAAATAGGGCGCGGCCATTCCAAGACCGAGTGCGGTGAAAATTGCGAATAGCACCGGTGTAGGTTGCGCAAAGGCGAAGGTGATTGCCGGAGCCATGAGTGGAGCGGTGCATGGCGTTGCGAGAAGAACGGCGAGAGCGCCACTCCAGAAACTACCAGCATAGCCTTCTTTCGTGACCAGCTCTCCGCCGACACCGGTCATGGATGTGCCGATTTCAAAAATTCCGTAGAGGCTAAGACCAACAATTGCCATGATGAAAATCAGGGCGAGGACGTAGCCGGGAAACTGCATTTGAAATCCCCAGGATGATTCAAGGCCGAAGACTTTGTTCACGATCACCGACGCGGCCGCCAGTGCCCAGAAGAAGATCAAAATCCCCAGTGTGAAGACCGCCGAGTGGGCGAAGATCTTTTTTCTGTCTTCACCAGCCTGCCCGACGAAGGACATCACCTTCAGCGAAATAACCGGAAAAACGCAGGGCATCACATTCAAAATGATCCCGCCCAAGAACGCGCCAAGAAGCGCTCCGAAGAGGCCGCCGCCGAACGGAAGCGTAGAGGTGTCTGGCGCGGCTTCAGGTGATTCGCCGACGGGCTCCGATATGGTGACCTTCGGCTCCTGGGCGTCACTGCTCGAAACGTGGAAGCCTTTTTCCCCCGTCTGAGTCTTGGCGATCACGATACCGGAAATGTATTCAGGAGCCGCTTCAAGGTCGGCGTATTTCTGGAAAGCAAAGTTCAGCTTGCCGTCTGTCTTTGTGATTTCTGGATCGTCGAGTTGGTCGAAAATGTGAACATTGTCCGGAAAAAAGTGTAGCGGTGCGTCAGCCGGCAGTTGGCCTTCAGGCACGTCGATGCAAACGACAACCTCTTCTCCCTCCAGTGAGACCTCAGTTGCCCAGTCGACCGTCTTGGGAACCTTTGTCGCATAGAGTCTGATAACAGAAGTATGGGGAGAAGTGGCTGACTCTGCGGCTACCGGAATCATGATAGAAAGCTCGGCCTGACCGGGGACGCACTCGCTTGGGTCACACATCAGGAAAGTCGTTTTTCCGGAAATGGTGATGCTTTCGCCTGCTTTTGCATCTGCCGGAACTGTGACATCAACAACGTGAACAACCGAGTGCTCATAGCCAAAGCCTGCTTCATAGAGTTCCATCACTCCCGGCACGCTGTAGTCGACGACAAAGCGCTTCGGAACAGGAAACTTCAGAGCGCTCGCAGAAAATCCTTCGGGAAGGGTGAGGTCAAGAGTCGTTGGCTTTCCCGTCTCTCCCGGATTGCTCCAGTAGGTGTGCCAGGTGTCGTCGATCGTGAACTTCAGGCCGAGTTGGAATGTCTGTCCCGGTGCAATTTTTGCGTGGGAGGAAATCAGCTGCGCTTCGACAAACTTGTCGCGAACGGGTTCAGACTCCGCGCCGCGAAGAGTAGTGACGGCAAGCGTGAGCAGGAGGAAAAAGAGAAAAGAGACGCGCAAATTCATGACAAAGGTAAGACGGGTGATGAGTTATCACCTTGCGGACTGTGATTCTTTTCCCGCGATGATTCAAGCACTTGCGTAGACGGAAACCTGTAGCCGAGGTGAAATGTATGCGCTGGGAAAATGGACGCACAAACCGGCCTCACAGAGGCCAGCTTCAGGGTGAGAATTTTGTTTCCTGCTTGTTTCCTGCCCCATTCGGAGCGAAAAAACTGACATGAAATCTGTCATCGAAGTCTTTCGCGAATTTCTGATTCTGGGCCTCAGCTCCTTCGGAGGGCCTACCGCGCATATCGCCTTTTTTCGGGATCGCTTTGTGGCGAGAAAAAAGTGGCTAACCGAAGCGGACTTCGCCGACCTGCTCGCGCTTTGCCAATTTCTTCCGGGTCCGGCAAGCAGTCAGTTCGGACTTTCGATCGGCTGGAAGCGGGCGGGATGGGCAGGAGCATTAGCCGCCTGGGTCGCATTCACTGTTCCTTCTGCCTTGTTGCTGATTCTGTTCGGACTTGGAGTGATGAAATACGGAGGCGGCCTCGAGGGTGGTGCAGGATGGCTGAAGGGGCTTCAAATCGCCGTCGTCGCCGTCATTGCCGGAGCCGTCACATCCATGTGGAAAACACTCTGCACCGATCGCCCTCGCCAACTGCTCGCGCTTGCTGCCGCTGTGATTTTACTCGGAACGGGGATCGCCTGGATGCAGCTAGTTGTCATCGCACTTGGCGCCGTTGCCGGATGGTTCCTCTTTCGTGGTGATCAAACAGAGAGGAGCCCAACAGGGTTGAATGAGGGACCTGACAGGATTGAGTCATCGACTGAAAAGGGCAGTGCCCAGCAGGGCCGGGTCTCGGGTGCGGTCTGCCTTGTTTTGTTTTTTGTTCTGCTTCTCGGATTGCCGCTCGTGGCAAAGGTCCAGCCCGGCCAACCGCTGGAGGCATTTACGGCGATGTATCGAAGTGGTTCTCTCGTTTTTGGAGGCGGCCACGTTGTTCTGCCGCTCTTGAGTCAGGAGGTCGTCGAGCCGGGATGGGTGGGGCGCGAAGAATTTCTTGCCGGCTATGGAGCGGCTCAGGCAGTGCCAGGGCCGCTGTTCACTTTCTCCGGCTATCTTGGTTCTTTGATTGAAGGGCCCGGGGGGCCGTGGGGAATGGCAACTATCAGCTTGATTGGAATTTTCCTTCCGGCATGGTTGCTCGTTCTCGGGCTGATGCCGTTCTGGCATTCGGTGGTGAAGAGGCCAGGTATTCGTGCGGCTCTAGCGGGGACGAATGCAGCAGTTGTGGGGCTGTTGGGTGCAGCGCTTTACAATCCTGTCTGGATCGGGGCGATTCAATCATCCAAGGATGTGGTTTTTCTTATCGGGGTCGCTGCGAGTCTTCTCGTCATGAAATGGCCCCCGTGGGTGGTGGTAATTACGGCGGGAGTTGTTGGGCACTTTTGGTAGAAAAGAGGAGCAAGCCCGATAAGGTGAATCATGCGTTGCAATTTTTTACTGCTATCCCTCTTGCTGCCATGGGTCGAACCTGTGACGGCGGCTCCGTTTGAGGATGCCTTGCGGGCGACCGTGAAATTATCGGGTGGACCGGTCACCGGGACAGGCTTTGTGATCGAGAAAGATGAAAAGCATTTTCTCGCGACAGCGGCGCACGTGATGAATGATTTCAAAGAGGAAATCTGCCAGGTGGTTTATCGGACAGAAGGTGGAAAACGAAAAGAGGGCAATTTGAAAATCCGCAATGGCGAAAAAGCCCTTTGGAAGCGGCATGAAAC
>JAKMGR010000426.1 GCA_022424805.1 Verrucomicrobiales bacterium | reverse complement strand
GCCATGACGATGTGTCCGCCGTCGAGAACGGGGAAGGGGAGCATGTTGAGAATGGCGAGGTTGACATTCAGAAGAACGCTGAACCAGAGGACAAGGCGCCAGCCTTCCGGGTGCTGGAAAAGATCGTAGTAAAGTCCCATGATTCCAACTGGCCCGCTGAGGTGACCCGCTTTCACATCCGACTTCGGAGAGAAAACCGCTTTCAGTGTGCGAACGATGGAATTGAAGCTGTTCACCACCTGGGTGATAGGGTTTTCACGAACCAGCTTGCGAATGCCATCGGGGTCCCAACCGATTCCGATTTTGGGATCAGAGCCGTCGACTTCGGGGACGCGGGGAGTGATCTCAGTATCGATCGTCTTGTCGCCCCGCTTGATGGACATGGCCACGGTCTTCCCGGCTTCAAAAGGGAAGCTCATGACATCCTGCGGACGGACGACATTTTTTCCGTTGATGGAAAGAAGGACGTCACCTGACTTCAGCCCTGCAGCTTCGGCTGGACTGTTCTCCAGCATTCGGCCAACGACTGGTGAAATCTGAGGATACACTCCGATCGTTCGCAAAGGAGGTCGTCGACTTATGTATGCCCAGCTCTTCTTGAGCCAGCCACCCTCAACCTCTTCGACCTCAGCTTTGGCTGGGCGTTCCACCGTGACGGTCATTTTTCCTTTTCCGGGGCGCTCCAGATCCACTTCGATGTTCTGGTTGTCGCTCGAAATGATTGTCCACATGATGGACTTATCCATCCCGGTAAATTTGTCGACCACTTGGCCGTCGACGTAGGTGATTTTGTCGCCTGGTTTGATGCCCGCTTTTTCCGCCGGGGAATCAGCAGCCACTTCACCAACAATAGTCGTCCCGACTGCTTCACTGACAGGCTTCTTCACAACGAAAACGATGCAGGCAAAAACCACGGCAAGAAGAAAGCTGAAGAGCGGACCAGCGAATGCGACGATGATCTTGTCGAGAGGAGTAATGGGAGGGAGATCTTTTTTCTCTTTATCCTCGCCTTCAACCTGTCCCTCGATGCTCTCCATGGGAGCCATCTGAGGAAGTGATACAAAGCCACCCGCTGGAATGGAGCCAAGGCCATACTGCACGCCATTGTAAGTTTTTTTCCAAAGCGGCTTACCGAACCAGATCTGAAAACGGTCGATGTAGAGTCCACGCCAGCGTCCGGCGAGGAAGTGCCCCCACTCGTGCACGACGATCATGACGTTGAAGATCATCAATACGAGAAAAATGACCCAGAGAAAGCGGAGAACGGAAAGAATAAAGTCCATGTAGTAGTTGGCAGAAAGGGAATTCCAGAGAACGATGATAACAAACCTGTCTCACGGAAGGGGCGGAATATACCACCGGGATCGGCAGAGGCAAAGTCTAGTAAATATTGTTTTCACATATCTTATAAAATCATGAGAATTCTGCTCCAGCGTGTCAGTGAAGCGTCTGTTACGATTGAAAATGCAGAAAAGAGCCGCATCGGACCGGGCTTTCTGCTGCTTCTGGGCATTGAAAAGGAAGACGGCGAGGAAGATATCGAGTGGCTCGTGAAGAAATTGCTCTCCCTGCGGGTCTTTGAGGATGATGAGGGAAAGATGAATCTCTCGATTCTTGACGTCGACGGCGAAGCACTGGTGGTCAGTCAATTCACCCTGCATGCCCGGGTGAAAAAGGGAACGCGCCCCAGTTTTGATCGGGCAGCACGCCCGGAAACGGCGATTCCTTTGTATGAGGCTTTTGTGAAGGAGTTGCAGGACGGCCTGGGTAAACCAGTCGGGACAGGTGAATTCGGCGCGATGATGGATGTGGCTCTCGTAAACGACGGGCCGGTCACGATCTGGATTGACTCCCGGAACCGGGAGTGAATGCGCGCCTGCGGGGCGAAAATCTAACGCGCAACTTTCAACATAGAACGTCCAAAGGTCTTGAAGCGCAATCGAAGCATTGGGGGGAACCTTTTGGGGAAAGCGTCCCCGCTGCATTAACTTGATTCGAGAGTGATGAAAGCCCAAGGGCAATCAGGATTTAGTGTATGACATGTTTTTCATGGCGGCTCAAATCTGCCGCCAATGATAACATTGAGAAAATCACTCTTTTTTGTTGGAATATCGTTTCAAACGATGTGTAGAGACGGGTCCATTCCGTTGCTTGCCAGCCAAAGAAAATTGACCCCGTCGCGATTTCTTTCCTGTTTCTTGCGGTAAGACTCGGTAAACTGCGGCATGGAAAAAAACTCGCCTTTCTCTCGCCGATCTTTCGTCGCTGGCTCCACTGCGACGATCACCGCTGTAG
>JAKMGR010000416.1 GCA_022424805.1 Verrucomicrobiales bacterium | reverse complement strand
GCACCCACCCACCGAATTGATGCCCCGCGTAAGCCAGGGCAACCGGCTCGATGCCTTCCGGAACCTCCTGACCAGAGAAAAGAGCCAGTCCCTCGGACGAGTGAAACCAATCCAGGTCAAAGCCCAGTTGAGTCGCTAATTCATCGTTCCCCCGAATCCACTCCGGCTGTGGAGGGACGTCTGCTTTCTCCCTACTGTAAAAATACTCCGGAAGGTTCGTGTAGCTGTTTTTCAAATGGGTCATTCTATAGCACGCTCCTACACTCCGCCATGCCAGACGAATCTGCCACTGACACTTCCGCGAGCGAATACATTGCTCAGCTGCCGGATGGTATTTCGATTGGCACCTTTCAGGACAAAACCTATCAAGTCAGCAAAGAAACCTTTACCGGAGGAAAATCGCGCAAAGTCTTCGCCCGCGAACTGGGAGGTAGTGATTTCATCAGCCTGAATCACTACCGGCTCGAGTCAGGAGATCGAATCTACCCCTGTGAAATGCCACTGGAAAAGGTGGCTCGTTTCCTGCAAGGTTTTCGTATCACTCAACGTCTATCTCCACACGCCATGATCAATTGGAACCAAATTCTACAAATCTCCGAAGACGGAAATCTTGAGCCTGTTCGCCGGGTCGAAAAAACAGACGAAGAATGGCAAGCGCAGCTGACACCTGATCAGTATCGCATCACTCGTCAGCACGGAACCGAAATGCCATTCAGCTCCGAAATGTGCAGCCTGATCGAAGCCGGAAAATACGCCTGCATCTGCTGCGACACCCTTCTTTTCGATTCCACCGAAAAATTCGACAGCGGAACGGGCTGGCCATCCTTCACCCAACCGGAGTCCGAGACCGTGATCGCTTACCACGCTGACAACAGTCATGGCATGGTTCGTGTCGAGGTCACCTGCAACGTCTGCGATGCCCACCTCGGCCACGTCTTTCCCGACGGCCCCGAGCCAACCGGCCTACGCTATTGCATAAACGCCGAAGCTCTTCGAAAAATCGACGGTGAAGGGGGTTGAATCATGGACCTGACAGGGTGTGGTCGATGACTCAACACGGCTTAGCCCTGTAAATTCCAGCCGATCCTTTTCGCCTTTGCGCGAGTTTTCCCGCTACCCCAGCAACTCCGCCATCTCCACAGACTCGCGTCGCTTTACTGACTCCTGGGCCGCGAGACACACTGCGACGGCGAGCTTTGCGCTTTCTCCATCATTGATCGGAGTTCTCCCTTCGCGAGCGCACTCGACAAAGTGCTCGAGTTCCGGGCGGATGCCACGATCAACGCGGCCGGAGCTGTCGACGAAGTTTACGGCGTCGCCTTCGTCTGCAATCTGCATGCGATTACGATCCGGCACATCGAAGCCGTGATAGACCAATTCGAGAGCCTGGTTCTTCGTATCGATTCGCCCTTTGTCACCGCAGGCACCAACTTCACAATCGCCGCCGTTGGGAGCAAACAGACAAAGCTCGAGCGTGGCGCGACGACCGCCCTCGTATTCAATGATGACCTGCGCATTATCGAGAATCTCGCGATCAGTGAGAACATTCGTCCCACCATGAGCCGAGACTCGCACCGGCGGACGATCCATCATCCAGTTAAAAAGGTCGATGTGATGTACGTTTTTCTCAAGAATCGTGCCACCGGTTTTTTCTTCACTAGAGCGCCATCCTGGCCGCATCGGTCCACGAAATTCACGACACCACATCAGCTGCAAGTCGCCGATATCACCCCGATCGATCATGTGTTTCATGTGACTGTAGAGCCGCTGAAAACGCATCTCATGACCGATCTGGAGAACTTTCCCGGCGGAGTCTGCTGCGGCAATGATCTCGTCGCATTCGGCAACCGTCAGCCCAAGTGGCTTTTCGCACATCACATGCTTTCCCGACTGCAGGGCAGCCATCGCGGCGGCATGATGTTCGTCATTCGTCAGAGCGATGATGACGGCATCAAGTTCATCGAGCGTGGCCACGTCGCGCCAGTCGGTGAAAGTCTCCAGATTGTCGCCAACCAATTCTCGCGAGGCCGCAAGGCTCTCTTCGCTGCGGCTGCTGACGGCTGCGACTTCTACACCGTCCAATTTTAGAAGATTGCGAATGTGAGCTTCCCGCCCAAACCAACCAGCTCCGAGTAATCCGATTCTCATGGAGAAACTCCTCGCATATTTGTAATCGAATGAAAACCCCGCAATGACGAGAATACCGTGCAATCCCACGATGCCATCATGTCCGAATTTCGCCTCTTTCTTTCCTACTACGCCAACGAGATTTGGACTTTCGTGTGCGTCATTGGAGTCATAGCTGTGGCATATCTCGTTTTCGCCGACTTCGCGAAGTTCAAATACGAGCAGATCAACTCGTATCCGATTGTTCCCGCCCAAATCCTCGAATCAGAGATACAACTGACTGGGTTCAGTCGAGACAACAATCTCAGTACTGGTTACAGGGCCCGCGGAAAGCTCGACATCATGCATGCCGGGAACGGGAATTACCAAACCCACACCATCCTGATTCACAATGTTCTGCTTCGAGCGGAAGACGCTCTTGAACCTGGTAAAACCATTTCCATCTGTCTGCCGTATGGGGAAAGCCTTCCGCTTTTCTGGTCTTCGAAACCTCCAAACGCTTCAAGCCCAGACATTCAGCAAAATCGCGCCGCAAACAGCCACGACCGCACCGACTATCGCGAGCTTTGATGGATGGTCCCCCTCTGTGATCGCAGCAAGTGGCATTAGGACGATTGGGGTCATAGCCACGATGGCGAGCACAATTCCACTTTCCAGCGACTGCAAGGCCCACTGGAAAAAGCTCACCCCGATCACCGGGCCGAAAAGCGCAGCACCGAGCAGCCAGGGAAAGAGTTTCTTATTGAACGGGTTACCCCAGCTGTCCCAATGCGCACGCGGAAGGAGCCATCGAATCAGAGCGACAGCGACAATTGCGAATACCAACCCGGCAAAGACACGCTGGAATGCGGCACTGATCCCATTGATATGCATTCCCATTTCCACAGCCACCTCCTCTGCTTTTCGACTGATCACTGCTCCCGTCCCCTGGCCAAAACCAGCCATGACCGCCGCAAAGATTCCTACTGCAAAATTTCCCCTACGTTCCATTTTCTGCCGCGACTTGGCTCCTGGCCGGATCGCCATGATGACTCCCGTGAGAATCAGGGCAGCGCAGAGAAACACAGACAGCGTCACGCCGTTTCCCAGCCAGACCCATTCCATCGCCATCGCAAAAAGCGGAGCGAGGCAGAGATTCAGCAGAATTGTCAGACGCGACCCAATGCGCTCGTAGGCCATGAAGAGTGCCACATCACCAATCCCGAAGCCGACAATCCCACTCACAAAAAACCAGAAAAATGTTTCACTGCGAATCGACTCCGGCCAGAAAATGGCCACGAGAATGCCCAGCACTGCTGCCGCGAGAGTAAGCCGAACCGCATTCCCCCACACTCCACCGAGCCGCACAGCGACGTGCTGCCCCGTAACGGCAGAGCCAGCGAAGAGAAAGGGAACAAAAAGAGCGGCGAACATAATCCAGCAAAAGCAGTTGCGAAGGCAACCCCATCCGAAGAGGTTTGTAAAGACGATGCGTGAAGAATCAACGTCCCAACCTTTCATCCTCTGCGACGGCGAGCTGCTACCCGCCGATTCGCGAGTCCTCCTTGTATCCGATGGTGCAGTGGCTTTCGGTGCAGGGGTATTTGAGACGATAGCGGCTTACCATGGAAAGTTGTTTGCGTTTGATGCTCACCTGAATCGACTACGCGGCGGCATGGATTGCTTCGGCATTTCGCTATCGCTGCCAGATAATCTTGAGCAACAAGCTCGAAATCTACTGGATCAAAATCAGCTATCCGAAGCTTCGCCTGCACGGATGCGAATCACGGTGACCGCGGGATCGAAAACGGATCCCTCACACTGGATCATGGAAGCGACGTCCGCTCCGTCCCACACAGCCACGGCGGGATTGATCACCGGTCCCTTTGTTCGTAATGAGCAGAGTCCCCTCTCCGGATTCAAAACGATAAACTACGGCGACAACGTCATCGCCATGCAGCGCGCCAGAGCAGCGGGAATGACGGAAGCACTTTTCTCGAACACGCAGGGCAATATTTGCGAGGGCACCTGGTCGAATTCCTTTTTCTATCACGAAGGAAAATGGAAAACACCTCCAGTCTCGTCGGGATGCCTGCCCGGCGTGACGCGAGCGACTGTGCTTGATCTGGCAAAGGGGATCAACCTAGAGATCGAAGAAGCGAATCTTCCTCTCACCCGAATCGACGAAATCGAGAGTGCGTTTTTGACATCCACGATGCGCGGTGTGCAGCCAGTAAAGGCGATTGATAACTATGACTTGTCTGTCACGAGAAGCGAAATCTTCGCGCTCGCAAAAGCCTATCTTGAACTGGCAGTTGGATAGCGGCGGCGCTCCGCACGTCGTAAGTCTTTACGGCAAAAAATCGCGTTGCGAATCGCTCAGGGAATCGCGATGATCTCAGTATGCGAAAACTTTTCCTATCTCTCAGCCTTGCCGCAACCCTTCCGCTCGTTGCTGGAGCGGTCGACTTTGAAAAGGAACTTCTTCCCGTTTTTGAAGCCAAATGTGTCGAGTGCCACAAAGCTCCCTACGAAGAAAATGGTCGGACGAAAAAGCCGAAGGCCGGACTTCGGATGGACGGCTCCTGGGCATTCGAGGCTGGCAGTGAAAACGGCTCCGTTCTCGAGGCGGGAGACCCAGACAAGAGCGAACTTTTCTACCGCGTCACCCTCCCCCACGACGACGACGATTTCATGCCACCATCAGGTAAGGC
>JAKMGR010000414.1 GCA_022424805.1 Verrucomicrobiales bacterium | reverse complement strand
AGGTAGAGAGCAGCAAACAGAGACATCTGGGACGTCCAGATAGATTCCTTTGCCGCGATGATCGGCGGCATCCTCACCACTTTTCTGATGGTGGCATTCTCCTAACTCCGCGGGAAATATCCCTCCCGGAATGGGTTAAATCGCAATCACCTGCGGAGGGCTCTGGAAAATCGTAAGGGGAACCCTCCGCAATCCGAAAATCGTTTCGCATTTATTACGGAAAGAGCTTTCCATCGGTCTTTCCACCCTCCTGCGTCAACGTCGAACTGGTGAGTCAATCCAATGACCTCATTCCATCCCGAACTTCAGGACCATCGTATTGTTAGCCACAGCGTCTAAGCCCATTACCCTTGAACGATTCTCCCGACAGTCCCGAATTACATTCCAATCGCCATCTCGCCAGCAAAGTTTGGTCGCGGCTTGGTCCGTGGCGATGGCGTCTCTCCCTGTCATTGGGCCTACTCGTTTTTTCCGTTCCTTTCATCAACTTCCACCCCCTCGTCTGGGGGATCGTCGCGGATGATCTCATCGAAGGCAGCCTGACGGGTCAATCGCTGGGAATATGGCTCGCGATCATGATGGCGACCTACCTCATCGGTCTCGCCGCCAACGCCTGGCATACCTATCTGCTCGAAAAAACCGGGCAGGCCTTTGTGAAGGAAATTCGATCCGACCTGTTTCGAAAATTCGAAACCCAGTCTCTGGGCTACCATCGGGATCGCAGCACTGGGGAATTGGTCACCCGAATTACCAGCGACGTCGATGCGATGGAGCAGAGCGTCCTGCAAGGGATCACCGGGTTGATCGAAGAGGTGGTCACTTTCGTCGTCGTCGCCGGGATGGTTCTCTGGATCAGCCCATTGGTCGGCGCACTTTCGATCCTTCCTCTCGCTTTCGCTTTTCTTTTCATCCGCGTCTACAACAAACGCGTGAAGGCAATCTACGACGGAGTGCGAAAGCGACTCGGTCACATTGGTTCTTTCGTTCAGGATCGTCTCGCCGGAGTCCAGGTGACACAATCCTTCGGGAGGGAGGGCGCCGAGCAGGCTGACTTCGATGGCAGAGCCGAGAGCTTTTATGACGCCAGCGTCAAAGCGAGTCGATTGAGGAATACCTACTTTCCCGTCGTCTCGACCTTCGGGTTCGTGAACAACCTCGTCATGCTCGGAGTCGGCGGCTGGTTGATACTGAGCGGAAATGAGGCTTTTACGATTGGTGCCCTGCTCGCCTACCGCGGCTTCTGGTGGCGCCTCCAAAGTCCGATTCGCACCATCGCGCAAACCAGCGATATTCTCCAACGCGCTCGCGCAGCTGCCGAACGCGTTTTCGAACTCCTCAACGAACCCGTATCCGTAGTCGACCGCCTCGGAGCACAGGCCTGGGTTGAGAAAAAAGGAGCGATCGCATTTGAGGAAGTCGATTTTTCCTACCTGCCTTCCAAACCGATCCTGCGAAAGGTTTCCTTCCGAATTGATCCCGGTGAGTTCGTAGCCATTGCCGGTGGAAGCGGGTCCGGAAAAAGCACCCTGCTCAATCTGGTGCCACGCTTTTACGATACCACCGGCGGAGTCATCCGATTAGATGAAGTCGACGTTCGCGACTACACCTTGGAGAGCTTGCGCGCCCCGATCGGATTTGTGGGGCAAGATAACTATCTCTTCGACGGGACCGTTCTCGATAATCTGCGCTATGGGAAACCGGAAGCATCGGTCGCAATGATCGAAGAGGCAGCACGTGCAGCCAACGCACATGACTTTATCGTTGACCTTCCCGACGGATACAAAACCCGCGTCGGTCAGAACGGCGTCAAACTGTCAGGCGGCCAGCGTCAGCGTTTGAGCCTCTCACGAGCCTTCCTGACCGAACCACAAATTCTGCTGCTCGACGAACCCACTGCATCGGTTGAGCCAGAGAGTGAAAGTATGATCCACGATTCGATTCTCCGTCGAACCGTATCAGGGCAAGGAACCACTTTGCTTGTTACGCATCGCATCGACCTGCTTCGCCAGGCACCACGCATCCTTTTTCTTTCCGAAGGGCGACTGGCAGGCGATGCCTCCCACGACAAGCTCCTTGCGACCTGCTCGGATTATGCCGACGCCTATCACAGGTGGGAAGCGGAAGAGCGGTAAAGCCTCTCGAGCAGCACTCAAATCCCGAAACGGAAAAGGCCGGACGCGAGAACGCGGACCTGTTTACGATTGTCGCGGAGTGATGTTGTCCATTGCGGCACCGGCGCAGGGCGTGATTTCGGAAGAAAATCGGGTTGGCAGCAGGGGTTTTCCTGCGACATCATAACGAGATGATTCTGAACCGAACCGCACTGCTTGCCCTTTTCCTGTTCGCACTGATTGGGACGATTGCTGCACAGGAAGAGAAGGAAGCTCCGACCAAGTCTCTTGGAGATCTCTTCAATAAGGTGAAGGAAATGAAAGTGCCTGATTCGGTCGC
>JAKMGR010000412.1 GCA_022424805.1 Verrucomicrobiales bacterium | reverse complement strand
ACCGTAAAGCGTAACGCAGTAGGGGTGCGCGCCTAGAAACTGATAATCCATTTTTGTGTAAAGGCGATAACTGCTGGAATTGGCTTTCTCACTTTCGACCCGAAGGCTGAGGCGCTTTGCCACTTCGGCGGCATTCTCCTGCCAGATCGAACTGGAACTTCCGAACAGCTCGTGCCCGACCAGCTCGTTGATCTTTCCCGCGCCTTCGACGGGCGCAGAGACTGGAGCCGGTGTCGACTGCGACGCCGAAAGATGTTTTTTGATTCTCTCGATGCTGTCTGGAGTCAGTCTGCTCGCCGGAAGTTCGAAGCTTCCTCCACCCGGAGTCTCAAATTTCACAACGCCACCGTCGACGCTCTTAATGACCACATCGATCGACTTGCCCGAAGTTTTGTCCGTAATCGAAATCGTTTCTTTGGCATCAGCAGAACCAAGCAGCGAGAACGAAGCAGTGAACAGAACCGCGAGGAGGGAGGGAGAGTGTTTCATCGTCGTAAAGTTTCGGCAGCGGATCGGGGTATGTCAAGATTGGTGGGAGGGCGCAAGAAAACCATTTGCGACGTCACACCTTTCGCGCTCAGCTCTGTCAGGTCTTTATACCCCCGGTGATTTCTCGCGTATTTTGATCTCGAGAAAGATGGCCCAGTTTGCGATGCAAAAGGTGAATGTTCTGGCGGTGTATCGGTAGAGCACGGTTTGCCGGAATTGAGTTTTAGCACCCCCGGAAAACCCCTGAGACACGCCAATCGCGTTAAGAATCTCATCATCAGTGACCAATCTCGTGGCGCGTGTAGCCATATCGATATGCGACGTAGAAATATTTCCTTTTCAGGACATCCAAGCGCGTAGCGCGTCTGATTTGAAGGCGCGCTAGATGCAGGATGGCGGTTGGAAATGTCGGGAATATTCGAACTCGAAATGGGCCAATCGTTGCCACCCTGTTAGCCCCCTTCTCGAATCTGCTCGCCAATGAATTCTATTGCCTCAATTACCTTCCCAGAGAATCCGAATTTCAGGCTTCCCCACGAAGTTCGAATATTGAATGACTCACCGCAGGCCGGATCAATGAAATTGATGTTTTGCAGAATAATCGGCCTCAAAGCGGTCTTATCGACCTTCAGATTCTTTGATCCGTCCATCCATATGCTCCGTGCCCCGCATCCATGCACGAAAAGACCTCTTTCCAAAAGGAACGGCAAAGCAAACGCCTTATCTCGCACAGCCCGCTTGATCGCCTTGTTGTTGAGATCGGAGTAATCGATGTTCGCCGCTGAAACGCAATTAAATAGGTAATTCCCATCTCTTAGCAGCAATCAAGATTCATTTGCGAATACCTCTGTGGAGTAAAACCTCGGGTAGCTAGAGCCCTTTGCGGCTTTGAGGTAATCTTCTTCATTCGTGGCTGTCCCAAGCGAAGACCTCGATTGATTCCTATTATCGTGATTAAGGCTCCTATCGGAAAAAGAAGTCGCCTCCATCCTGCCATATCTTCTTCCGACGCACACTTCCGCACCCCCTTCCCAACGATTCCCACTGAATGGGTAACAAGAGGCAATCCAACCAAAATTTCGACACTGCCCCCCTTTATTGGGAGAACGCCCAGCATCAGCCACCAATCACCGTGGGCGACGCGCCAGCACCACTTCCACAATCAAACTCTGCCCCACCTTCGCAATCGAGGCGCAGGTGGGGCGTAGCAGCATGAAATGGTGAGGATTCTTTCTGTGATTGTGAGATCACAGAAACAATCACAAATTCATTACCAGCAGCAAGCCTACTCGACGTTTGCACCCACAACGGCTGCCATCTGCATCATGCCGATTGTTTCACCCTCCTTGAGATTCGTCAGGTCCGTCAGTTTTCCTGATTTGCTGGTGGATTTGGTGTTTCGAAAAACCGTAAGCAACGCCGCGTCTGCAACGATGTATTTTCCAGCATTCTCGGGTTTCCCATTTTCCGTTTTGGTCTGGAGCTTATTCGATTTGATATAGTCCCACAGTTTCTTTGTGATTTCCGTTCTTGGCAGCTCAGTAGCTCCCAAGAATTTTGCTAGATCGCTTTTCAGTTTCACCGGCCGATTTAGTCCTTTTGCTTCTGACATGATGTTTTTGGTATAGTTGGCAGTTTTCTACTATTCAATGGATGTGAAATTCTTGTTCCATTCTAGCAGCATCTTCAATAACGGTTTCGAGCCCATATCGAGCAATCACCCGACGGAATTTTCGAAGTTCGCTCACATGATACAAGCGGTTTAGCTCAGGCGTGTCAAGGGTTTCATAGCCAAAGAAATTGGCAGCAATCTCTTCCCAAGAATCGAATAAATCTCCAAATCATTCTACCCCCGATTATTTCATTCGGGTTTATTGATTATTAATGCCTGAAAGGGTCGCCTGAACCCTGTTCAGTTGACCATCCTACCCTGTCAGATCGGTTACCTTACCCTCTTTGATTCGGTGAACAGGAATCTGCGATGAGATCTGGCAAGCGTGCCTGCCCTCAGACTTTGTGAAATTTTTCACAAACTCGCCTTGAAACCTGAAAACGGCGCACCGATACTCGAAACCCAATGAAGCGGACGGGGCGTAACTTCTCAGCGTCTCCGCGAACTGAAACACCTGACATGGCCACTGAAACGAGAGAGCTCGAAATCCACGACACCGCTGCCCGCGTCGCCGGTGCGGAGATGGAAGGTTATCAGCAGACAACGGAAGACCTTGTTGGCGAAAAACTCGTTCTCAACATGGGTCCTTCCCACCCAGCTACGCACGGTGTGCTTCGCCTTATCCTAGAGTTGGATGGCGAAACAATCACCAAGGCAGACCCCGATGTAGGCTTTCTCCACCGCGGTGACGAGAAGATCGCAGAGAACATGCAATACAACCAGTTCGTGCCCTACACGGACCGGCTCGATTACCTGGCTCCGCTCGCCAACAATGTCGCTTACGCGCTGGCCGTAGAAAAACTGATGGGTTGGGAACTCCCCGCTCGGGGACAGACGATCCGAACGATCTGCTGCGAGATGGCTCGCATTTCCGCCCACCTTCTCGGACTCGGTGCCTATGCAATGGATGTCGGGGCGATGACAGTTTTCCTGTACACCTTCACGCAGCGGGAAACGATCTACAATCTCTGCGAGCAGCTTACTGGTGCGCGCTTCACGACAAGCTACACGCGCGTCGGCGGTCAGATCCGCGATCTTCCCGAAGGATTTACGGACAACCTTTCGACTTTTTGCGAAGATATCCTGAAATGCCTCGACGAGGTCGACACGCTCCTGACTCGCAACAAGATCTTTCTCGACCGAACCCGGGAAGTTGGTGTCATTTCGAAAGAAGACGCGATTGCCTATGGACTCAGTGGCCCGAATCTTCGTGGCTCTGGAGTCGAGCACGACGTCCGCAAGGCAAACCCCTATCTCGACTATAAGCGATTCAATTTCGACATTCCAGTCGGCACGGTCGGGGATAGCTACGATCGCTATCTCGTCCGCATGGAAGAAATGCGACAGAGCACCAGCATTCTCCGCCAGGCTCTCGCCGATTTACCCGATGGCCCGATCAATGTCGTGGACAGCAAACAGAAGCTTCCCGAAAAAGATCGTGTCCTCATGAGCATGGAGGAACTGATCCACCACTTCATCCTTGTCACTGAAGGACTCGATGCACCGGCTGGCGAAGTCTACTTCGGAGCAGAGAATCCGAAGGGCGAACTCGGTTTTTACATTCACTCCAAGGGCGGAGGCGTTCCGTATCGCCTCAAAATTCGCGCCCCTTCATTTGTCAATCTCAGCATTCTCCCGAAACTGCTTGAGGGCTGCCTCATGAGCGATACTGTCGCCGTGCTCGGAAGTCTCGATTTCGTTATGGGAGAGTGCGACCGCTGATTCCTGCCCCCCCTTTTCCACCATGTCACTGGAAATTCCCACCGAACTGGAAAAAGAAGTCGACGAGCGCATCACCCATTACCCGGTGAGCAAGCGATCGGCAGTCTTGCCGGTATTGCACACGCTGCAGCATCATTTTGGCTTTATCGATGAAGAGGCGATCGAGTGGACTGCTTCCAAGTTGGAACTCGAGCCGATTAAGGTTCTCGAGGTGGTCACTTTTTACCCTGGCTTTCGCCAGTCCGCTCCCGGCAAGTATCACGTTCGCGTTTGCCGCACCCTGAGTTGCGCGATGGCGGGAAGCTACGAGCTGATGGAGTCGATCTGCGAAAAGACGGGCATCGACCGTTCCGGCGTGACTCATCACGACCCGATCGCGGTCAGTCCCGATGGAAAATTCAGTATCGAGTTCGCCGAATGTCTCGCCTCTTGCGGGACGGGCCCAGTTTGCTTGGTGAACGATGATTTTCATGAAGCCGTTAGCGACGTCGACGGACTTCTCAAGCAATACAAGTAAGCTTTTTGCCACCACAAATGAGTGCCATTTACCAAGAAGGAAAAGAGCCCCATCCCAAGGAGCGACGAATCGTTTTCAAAAACGTGGATCGCGAGGGTTGGGACACATCTCTTGCAATGTATGAAACCGAAGGCGGCTACGATCAGCTCAAGAAAGCTGTCGGCATGGAGCCCGGCGCGATTACCGACGAGGTGAAAAAGGCGGGTCTCCGCGGGCGCGGAGGTGCCGGATTCCCTGCTGGTGTGAAGTGGGGCTTTCTCCCACCGAACAACGATAAGCCAGTCTACCTGATCTGCAATGCGGACGAGTCCGAGCCAGGCACCTTCAAAGACCGCTACATCATTCATCAGGATCCGCACCAGCTGATCGAGGGAATGGCGATCGCCTGCTTCGCGGTCGGAGCGAATCTCGCTTACATCTACATTCGGGAAGAGTTTCCCGAAGGCGCTCAAACCCTGGAAAAGGCCATCGAGGAAGCTCACGAAAAGGGCTACCTGGGAAAGAATGTTCTTGGCAGCGGTTTTGATCTTGAAATCTACGTTCACCGCGGTGCCGGAGCTTACATCTGCGGTGAGGAAACCGGACTGATCGAATCTCTCGAGGGCAAGCGACCCTACCCACGAATCAAGCCACCTTATTTCCCTGCAGCGATGGGCCTTTACCTCTGCCCGACGATCGTGAACAACGTCGAGACTCTTTGCCACGTGAAGCACATTCTCGAAGTGGGTGGTGAAGAGTGGTCCAGGATTGGAACGCCAAACAACACCGGAACACGAATCCTTTGCGTCAGCGGAGACGTGAAAAAGCCCGGTTACTACGAAGTCGAAGTTGGCTCCGTCACCATGGGCGAGCTGATCAATGATCTCTGCGGCGGACTCAAGGAAGGGCGCTCGTTGAAAGCAGTCATTCCCGGCGGATCATCTGCCAAGGTCCTTCGAGCCGATGAGGTTTTTACAGTAGGTCGCGGCGACGATACTCGCGAGCTTACGATCTGGGATATCCCTATGGATTTCGACACCCTCGCAGCCTGCGGGTCGATGGCCGGCTCGGGCGGAGTGATCGTCATCGACGACAGTCGCTCGATCAGCTGGGTGCTGAACAACATCAACAATTTCTACGCCCATGAATCCTGCGGGCAGTGCACACCGTGCCGCGAGGGATCGCTTTGGATGAAGAAAATCACTGACCGTGTCGTCGCAGGCAACGCTTCGCCTTCCGACATCGACACGCTCGACAACGTTGCCCGCAATATCGACGGTAGCACAATCTGTGCGTTCGGCGTGGCTTGCTCCTGGCCGACCGAAAGCTTTATCGACAAATTCCGTGACGAACTCGTCTCGGATACGAATCTGGAACTCGAAGGTGAACTTCTCAATGCGGAGGCCGTAACCGCCGCCGCCAACCTGAGATGAGCGAAGAACAAAACGATCTCATAGACGTCCAGATCAACGGGGAGTGGCATTCTTTCCCGAAGGGAACCCGCATGATCGAAGCTTGCCGTCAGGCTGGCGTCGAAGTGCCTCATTACTGCTACCACCCGAAGCTGACATCACCCGGCAACTGCCGCATGTGTCTCGTGGAAATGGGCATGCCCCCTCGGCCACGTCCGGGAGAAGATCCTCCTGAACCGGATGAGGACGGACACGTTCCCATTTCGTGGATTCCACGCCCGGCCATTGCCTGTGCTAACACGATTGCTCCGAACATGGGAATCCGCACTGAGAGCGAGATGACCGAAGAGTGTCGTCAGGGGGTGATGGAACTCCTTCTCGCCAATCATCCGCTCGACTGCCCGATCTGCGATCAGGCTGGAGAATGCTCGCTCCAGGAATTCAGCGTCGAGCACGGCAACGGCGAGTCCCGCTTCCGTGAGCAGAAGGTGAAGAAGCCGAAAAACGTCGAGGTCGGCCCGCGCATTCGCCTAGACGACGAGCGATGCATCATGTGCAGCCGCTGCATTCGTTTCACCGATGAAATTGCCGATGATCCAGTGCTCGGCTTCACCGATCGGGGCAGCCATACCGTCCTCACGGTTTTTCCAGGCCGCGAACTGGCGAACAACTATTCCCTGAATACCGTCGACATCTGTCCTGTTGGGGCTTTGACCTCCAACGACTTCCGCTTCCAGATGCGAGTCTGGTTCATGAAGGAAACCAAGACGATCGACCCCAACTGTGCGACTGGCTGCAACATCACAGTTTTCAGCCGTGAGGAAAAAATCTACCGCATTACGCCGCGTCAGAACAACGATGTCAATTCCGACTGGGTGCCTGACTCGCACCGCCTCAGCTACCACTGGATCGACAGCGAGTCCCGGCTCACCGAGCCACTCGTTCGCGACGGTGACAAGCACCGCCAGGCCACGTGGCAGGAGGCTCTCGCGACTACCGCTGATAAACTTTCCGAACTTTCCGGCGGAGAAATTGCGATCATTGCCTCTGCGCAGATGACCAATGAGGAACTCCTCATGACGAACCGCCTTGTGAAGCATCTCGATGCCGGTCACGTCGACACGATTCCTCGCAGCGGCGAAGCAGATGGATACCTCATTTCCGCCGATCGCAATCCGAACACGAACGGAGTGACGCTCGTTCTCGGACTCGACGACCCCGGCTCCCAGCTTGAGGCGATCAAAGAGGGCATCGAGCAGGGCCGAATCAAGGCACTCCTTTGCCTTCAGGAAAATCTCGTCGAAGACGCCGGTTTCAGCACCGCGCTGTTGGCTAGTCTCGACTTCTTCCTTAACTCCTACCCTCTCGCAAACTCGACGGCAGACCTTGCTGACGTCGTTCTCCCGGGAGCGTGCTGGGCGGAGAAAACCGGAACAATGGTGAACGTCACCGGCCGCCTTCAGCGACTCAACAAAGCGGTCGATGGCCCCGGGCAAACACTTGAGCCTTGGGAGATCGTACGTGACCTGATCCAGGCGACTGGTGGAGGAAATGGCATCTATTCCGCAACCGACATTTTCAAGCAACTCGCTACGGAAGTTTCCGAATTTTCCGGCCTCTCCTGGGGTCAGATTGGAGATCTGGGCATTCCACTCATCGAAACTGGAGAAACCATCCCTCTTCTTGAGCGGGAGAAGGAGCGCAAAGAAAAAGGTCTC
>JAKMGR010000199.1 GCA_022424805.1 Verrucomicrobiales bacterium | reverse complement strand
CAAGATACTTTTCCACGATGCCAGTTGCTTCGGCAGCGATGCGTTTGCCCTCGAGATCCTTGACGGACTGGATGGGAGAATCGTTCGGCACGACAAGCACCCAGCGAGTCGGATTGGAAGTCGCTCGGCTGTATTGCAGATCGCATACGACATGCACGTCGGCCCCGTTCTCGGCAATCCAGTCTTTCCCGGTAATCCCACAATCGAGAAATCCATGATCAACATAGCGCCCGATTTCCTGAGCGCGGATCAAGCGCATCTGCAACTCCTTATCATCGATCGAAGGTCGATAGGAGCGCGAAGCGCCGCTGATGTTGTATCCGGCTTTCTCGAAAAGATCAAGTGTCGGTTGGGAAAGGCTGCCCTTGGGCAAGCCGACTTTGAGAATCTGTTGCGTTTCTTCAGCCATGTCGGCGCTACATTGCAGCGAATCAGGCATCTGTCATCTGAGTTTTTTGAGAGAATGGGAAATATACTGTTTCGATTGTCGACTTGCGAAGCCTATCGAATGCGCCAAAGATAGGCGCCAATTCAATCGGATCCGAATTTTCCAGTTTTATGAGTGACCTGAATCAAGAAGCCCTTTCTCGTGCCGCAGCAGAAGCCCGCGGACTCGCCATCGATGCCGTCCACGCCTGCAGTTCGGGCCACCTCGGGCTTCCGCTCGGAGCCGCCGACATCGGAGCTGTTCTCTACGGCCAAGCGATGACCTACAATCCGGCGGAGCCTAAGTGGCTCAACCGCGACCGCTTCATCCTTTCGGCAGGACACGGTTCGATGTTCCTCTACGGATGGCTTCACCTTTCCGGTTACAACCTTTCCCTCGAAGAGGTGAAGAATTTCCGCCAGCTTCACAGCATCACTCCCGGTCACCCCGAGTTTGATGAAACGGACGGCGTCGAGGCAACTACCGGACCTCTCGGGCAGGGTGTCGGAAATGCTGCCGGCTACGCACTCTCCGCAAAAATGGCTGCGGCGAAATACAACACTGACGAGCACACCATATTTGATCAGACCATTTTCTGTCTCGCCGGTGACGGATGTCTCCAGGAGGGGGTTGCCTCCGAGGCGATCGCTTTTGCGGGACATAACGGACTGGATAACCTCGTCCTGATTTATGATTCAAACGACGTCACGCTCGATGCCATGGCCGACGTCACTCAGAGCTACGATACGCTCGCTCGTTTTGAAGCTTTCGGATGGAATGCGGTTCAGGTCGATGGCCATGATATGAGCGCAGTTCTTGCTGCGGTTGAAGAAGCCAAGGCAAACACCAACGGCAAGCCGACCCTCATCGAAGCCAAAACGATCATCGGTAAAGGCATTCCCGAAGTCGAGGGAACCGCTGCCGGACACGGAGAAGGTGGAGCTAATTTCGCTGAGACAGCCCGCGCCGGACTCGGACTTCCCGAGGAAACTTTCTTCGTTTCCGATGAAACCAAAGATTACTTCGCTTCGCATCGCGAAAATCTCAAAGCGACCTACTCAATCTGGGAGGACACTTTTGGTTCCTGGAAAGCTTCCAACCCGCAACTCGCGTCGCAACTTGCCGATGCCGTCGACGGTCGCACTCCGGATGATCTCCTCAGCCGGATTCCTGAGTTCGACTCAGAATACAAAAACGCGACTCGCGCTGCTGGAGGCGAAGTCATCCAGGCTGTCGCCGAAGCCGTGCCGAACTTGGTAACGGGAAGTGCCGACCTTTTCGGCTCGACCAAGAACTACATCAAATCCAGCGGCGACCTCAGCAAGGACGATTTTGGTCAGAAGAACATCTGGTATGGCATTCGCGAGCACGCCATGGGAGCGATCTGTAACGGTCTCGCCTACGACGGGATCTTTCTAGCGACCGGCGCGACCTTCGCCGTTTTTGCCGACTATCTTCGTCCATCGATCCGCCTTGCCGGACTTGCTCATTTGCCTGTCGGATACATTTTCACCCACGACTCCATAGGGGTCGGAGAAGACGGTCCCACGCACCAGCCGGTTGAAACCGTCAGTGGTGTTCGCGTCATTCCAAATGTCGACGTGATTCGACCTGCTGATCCAGAGGAAACCGCCGGAGCATTCGCTGCGATGGTCGAGAGAAAAGACGGACCAACCGCCCTTTTCCTGACTCGTCAGGCTGTGCCAACGATGAACGAAGTTCCCGTGAGCGAGCGTCGTGAAGGAGTTTTCCGTGGAGCATACGTCGCGAAAAAGGAAGCCGGTGACCTCGACACGATTCTGATCGGAACAGGAAGTGAGTTGCAGCATGTCCTCGAGGCAGCCAAGTCACTCGGTGATGGCGTCCGCGTCGTCTCCATGCCCTGCATGGAGCGCTTTGACCGCCAGTCCGACGATTACCGCGAGTCCATTCTGCCCGCAGCGTGCACCAGGCGTGTTGCGATCGAAGCTGGAGTCAGTGCTCCCTGGTACAAATACGTTGGTTCCGCAGGAACTGCGATCGGCATCGATCGCTTCGGCATCAGCGCACCTGGCAACACCGTGATGAGCGCACTCGGAATGACTGCCGAGAATGTGATCGAGACGGTGCAGGGGTTGGGATAACGCCCGGACACCCGAGTGAGTGGTGAGTGTAAAGTAGCCGCATTGAGAATAATGCAGTTAGCTGGGTCTGCGCGATACTCCGCAGTCGGCATTTTGCCAAATGCCGCTACTTTCTGCGACGTCCTCCGCCACCGGAGCGCTTTTGCGAACTCCCTTGATTCGATCGCTTTGGTGAACTGCTTCTTGAGCGGCTCGGCCTTTTCTTCGATTGTTGCGAACGTTCTGAGCGATCAGATTTGGGCTTTCCGTCACGAGACCTTGGCTTGTCTGATCTTCGGGAACGCGAGCCAGATTTTTTCCGGGAGTCGCCACTGCGATTTCCTCCACCGCCTCTCTCACTGCGATTACCGGGTCGACCTCGACCGCCACGTTCTTTTGCAGAACTCGATCGTCCTCGACCGGGGGAGGAACCTGCGGGTCGGAAGTCGACTTCCTTCTTGGCACGATCGACCTTGTCGACGATCACTTCGATGACGTCGCCGAGTCCGATGACTCGTTTGCTTCTGCGGCCAATGACCTGAACTCGGCCAGAGTCGAATTCGTAGAAGTCGTCGTCCATCCGCGAAAGCGGAATCAGGCCGCGCATCCCGAGATCGGGTACGTCTATGAAGAGGCCGAAGTTTCGCACATCGGTGACGTGAGCGTCGTAAGGCACGAGGTTGCGTTCCTCAATCTGCTTTTGCAGAAAGGCGAACATCTTGACGTCCTTGCTGTCGCGTTCGGCGTCGGAGGAGTTCCGCTCTGTCGTCGAAATGTGATCGGCGATGCGAGCCAGTTTGCCGACGGGGATCTTGAAATTTTGGAACAGTGTCCGGTGCACGATGAGGTCGGCGTAGCGACGAATCGGGGAAGTGAAGTGCGCATACTTTTCCTTCGCGAGACCGTAGTGGCCGAGGGCTTCGACCGAGTAGCGCGCCTGCATCAGCGACTTGAGAAAGCCAATTTTCAAGGCGGGGCCAATCGTAAGCTTGTTGAGTCGGCGTAGCAGTTTCTGCACCTCCGCTGTCTTCTCCAGATTTCCGCAGGGAAGATTGTGTCCGAGAATTTCCTCCCGGTAGTCGGAAAGGCGCTGAGGATCGGGACTCTCGTGGACTCGGTGGATCGTCGCCTTCTTCTGCTGGATCAATCGCGCGGCCACAGCTTCGTTCGCGAGCAACATGAAC
>JAKMGR010000376.1 GCA_022424805.1 Verrucomicrobiales bacterium | reverse complement strand
GCCTACGGGCGCGCTTCGCGCCTCCGCCCGAACAGTTGGAATTTGATTTCAATTCTCCTCCAAAAGCCACCCGGGAAACGTTTCGTGGCGCCGTCACGGGAGAAGTTTGAAATAAGGAGCTCTTGTCACCTTCTGTCTTGCCGATTTGATACCTAGAAATACCACATTGCTCCGTTTCGTATGCAAAGCGTCTCAAGCCCACTGGATTTCGCCTCGTGGCGAGAGCAGGCTCGATCTCTGATTGAAGAGGGGATTCGACCGGAAAACGTTTTGTGGGCTGAGGCATCGACTGGCCAGAAGGAGTTGTTTTCAGAAGTGGCGCCTCCTTTGAAACGAATCCACGAAACAGATCCCATCGCCGTGCCGCGCTCCTTTGTCGGTTTTGCCGAAGCTGTTTCCTGTCATCGAAGCGAACAGCGATGGGCATTGCTCTATCGAATTCTCTGGCGGATCACGGAGGGGGGCGAACGGAATCTCCTTGTTATTGCGTCCGACTCCGATATTCGACGCGCCGCAGCGATGGCGAAAGAAGTTCATCGTGATGTTCACAAAATGCGGGCCTTCGTCCGATTTCGAAAAGTCGGGGAAACGTCGGAAGGTCGGGAGCAATTCGTTTCCTGGTTCGAGCCGACCCATCATATCGTACGTCGAAACGCTCCCTTTTTCCGCAAGCGCTTTACTGGTATGGATTGGTCCATTCTCACCCCGGAAGATTGCGTTCACTGGGATGGGAAGGAGCTGCATTTCACTCCCGGTGTGACTCGTGATGCCGCACCCGATAGAGACGAACTGGAGGAGCTGTGGCGCGGATACTACAAGAGCATCTTCAATCCGTCCCGTCTCAAGCTGAAAGCGATGCAGGCAGAGATGCCTGTGAAATACTGGAAAAATCTGCCCGAGGCTCCCCTCATTCAGGAGCTGTCCCGTGAAGCCAGTCTCCGCCGTGACAAAATGATCGAGACCCCGGGGCTCCCACCTCGAAAGGCATCGAAGAACCTCTACTTGCAGGAACTGAAAGCGCGAAATGAAAAGGATCGCGAATCAGCCGAGGAATGAGAATTCGGTGACCCTGAGAATCAAAACCGATTTGTTTCGTCGGCGGGAAGGACTAAACAGGGGAGAACGCCCCACTCAACCCTGTTGCCTGATTGTCTGAACCCTCTTAAGTGACTTGTCGTGCCACGGGTCATGAGCGTATTTTGCGCCATGTCACCTGTCCTCAAAACGCTCGCTTCGCTGATTTCTATCAACAGCATCAATCCAGAATGGGGTGGTCCGGGGGAAGGGGCTGTCGCGGATTTCGTGGAAGCATTTTTTGCCGATCTTGATGTCGAAGTAGATCGGCATGAAATCCTGACCGGGCGAGAAAATGTAATGATACGTTTGCGGGGTATTGACTCAAGTCGGGCCGTCGTTCTCGAAGCCCACATGGACACGGTCTCCGTTGATGGAATGACGATTCCACCTTTCGACCCGACCGTGGAGGATGGAAAAATGTATGGTCGAGGTTCCTGCGATACCAAGGCCGGGCTCGCTGGGATGATGCATGCAATTCGTGCTATCGCGGAGAGTGGGGCGCCGCCTCCGGTTGACGTCTATCTGGCTTCTGTTATCGACGAGGAATATGCTTTTCGTGGGGTGCTGGGCGTGATTGACTGGTTTTCTAACCGAACCGTTTTGCCGGAAGCGGCCGTCGTTACCGAGCCGACCGAGATGCGGCTCGTCCGTGCGAACAAGGGGTGCCTCCGCTGGAAAATCGATACGGTAGGTGTTTCGGCTCACAGTTCGAAGCCCCATCTCGGGAAGAATGCGATTACGGCGATGGCAGAAGTCATTGGCCGACTCGACGAGTATCATACTTCGCTGCAGGTAAGGTCGCATCCTTTGCTCGGATCGCCGACGGCCTGTGTTGGTGTGATCGAAGGAGGGGACCAGGTGAACTTTGTTCCCGAGCGCTGCACGATTTCTTTGGACCGTAGAATGTTGCCGGGAGAAAAGAGCGATGACTTGCTTGAAGAATATCGGCGTATCCTTTCAGACTTCGGAGACTGCGAAGTAATTGTCCATCCGGCGGAAATTTCGGACGAGGCAATGGAGACTCCCGAATCGGAATTGGTCGTGAAAGTTGGATCAGATGTTCTCTCTAGTATGGGTCTCAACTCCGAACCCTGTGGCGTTCCTTTTGGCTGTGACGTTACGAAACTGTCTCGGGCCGGGACACCAGGTGTGATTTTCGGACCCGGCTCAATTGATCAGGCCCACGGTGCGGTCGAATACGTGGA
>JAKMGR010000367.1 GCA_022424805.1 Verrucomicrobiales bacterium | reverse complement strand
GAAAAACGGGTTGCCTGTGCCGCCACCAAAAATCACAACGCGGCCTTTTTCGAGGTGGCGAATCGCGAGACGCCGAATGAAGGACTCCGCGACGTTTTTCATCTCAATTGCGGTCTGAACTCGACTGGGGACACCAACGGCTTCGAGCATGCTTTGAACGGCGAGCGCGTTCATTACCGTGGCGAGCATTCCTACGTAGTCCGCTGTGGCTCGGTCCATCCCGCGTCCTGCGGCAGCAGCACCGCGCCAGAAGTTTCCACCTCCGACGACGATCGCGATTTGCAACCCTGTCTCTTGGGCCGCCTTGATCTGGTTGGCGATGCCTTCGACAATTTCCGGAGAAATATTGTCCTGGCTTCCGTGCTCGCGAAGGGCTTCTCCGCTTAGTTTTAAAATGACGCGCTTAAAATCTCTCGACATATGGTTGATAGGGTAACTAAGACACCCTCAACCGTCTCCGCCAAATTTCCAAGCGCAATGTTGCGATAAGCGAACGGAATATAGGTAAATTTATCAAAATCCGAGGCGGGCTTTCAGTTCACTCTTTTTTGCGACTAGATCGGCTATCGTCATGGTTTCGAGTTCGGCAAGGAAAGCACTGCTGGCCCGATGGAGAAGCCCCTGCAGATGGAGAAGCCCCTGCAATTGGCAAACCTCTGCTATGTTGCAGCAACCCTTTCGAGGAGGTATGCAATAGACCAGCCCCATTGGTTCGAGCGCAAAGACGACCTCACCGGCACCGATTTCCTTTGCTGGCTTCCCCAGGGTCAGGCCGCCGGCCCGTCCGCGATAGGTCTTGAGATATCCCAACTGGGAAAGTTTGTGAACGATCTTTACGAGATGGTTTTAGGAAATGGAATAGGACTCCGCAATTTCCCGGATCGAAGTTCGCTCGTCGTCTTTGAGTGCAGCAAAAATCAATGTTCGCAGAGCAAATTCGGTGAATTGGTTCAATTCCATTCTCGCAATACGATAGCAGTAAGCGGTAAGCTTGCAGGGAAGAATTCTGTGGGGCATTTTGGGTTTGAATCCAAATTGACGCTCCCCCTCGCTCGCTAGATTCTGTCTCCTGCCATGAAACATCTCGCATTTCTCTTCATCTTCGTCATTTCCTGTTTGCCCGCTCTATCTGCCGAGAAGCCGAACATCATTTACATCCTGCTCGACGATGCGGGCTACGGAGACATCGGTTGCTACGGACAGACGAAATTTGCGACGCCAAATATCGATCGTCTCGCTTCGGAGGGACTGAAGTTTACCGACCACTATGCCGGGAGCACGGTTTGTGCTCCGACGCGATGTGTTTTAATGACAGGTGTTCATACCGGCCACTCTTTCGTTCGGGGAAATCGTGAGGTGAAACCGGAAGGGCAAGCGCCGATGCCAGGAGATATTGTTACGATTCCCCGTTTGCTTGGTGAAGCAGGTTACACGACGGGAGCTTTCGGGAAATGGGGTCTTGGAGCGCCGGGGTCTCCGAGTGACCCGAAGGAGCATTTTGATCTGTTCTATGGATACAATTGTCAGCGTGAGGCCCACAGCTACTACCCGAATCACCTCTGGAAAAACGACGAGAAAATTGAGCTCGATGGTGAGACATACAGCCATCCATTGATCATGGATGAGACGCTCGCATTTGTCCGCGAAAACAAGGAGGGCCCCTTTTTCATTTACCTTCCGATTACAATTCCTCACGCCGCGATGCATGTACCGGAGGACTATGCAAATCCTTGGCGGGAAAAGTTTGCGGAGTTCGAGGGTAAGATTGGGAAATATGCGGGGACCGAATTCGACAACCCGGCGGCTGCGTTTGCCGGCATGATGACGATGCTCGACGAGGGGATTGGAGAATTGCTTGCGTTGCTCAAGGAGCTGGATATCGACGAGAATACCCTGGTAATGTTTTCCTCTGACAACGGTCCTCACCGAGAGGGGGGGCATGTTCCGGACTATTTCGACAGCAACGGATCATTACGCGGCTACAAGCGAGACCTGACAGAGGGGGGTATCCGTGCGCCCATGTTGGCTCGCTGGCCTGGGAAGATCGCACCGGGAACTGTCACGGGACACGTTTCTGCTCACTGGGATATCCTCCCGACGGTTTGCGAGTTGGCGGGAGCGGAAGTACCTAGTGAGATCGATGGCATTTCAATGGCTGCGACTCTGCTGGGTAAAAAGGAGCAGAAAGAGCACGAATACCTCTACTGGGAATTTTACGAGCAGGGCGGAAAAAAGGCTGCCCGATGGGGTGATTGGAAAGCGGTGCAAACTGGCATCAACAAAAATCCAAAGGCACCGATCGAGATTTACGACC
>JAKMGR010000313.1 GCA_022424805.1 Verrucomicrobiales bacterium | reverse complement strand
TTATGGAGGGCATCATCACCGCGGGAGGACGAGGTTTGCCTTCGTCGTCGACGAGTTCATCGAGAGTGTAGCCGAGTTGCCCCCAAGTAGGCTTGGCTTTTGCCGGGACTTTGAATTCCGACATAATCTCGGAGAAGACGACGGGTTTTTCATCCGTCGCAGCAGGGGAGTTGCGCCAGGAGCGCCAGAGAGAGTCAGCGGATTTGTCACCAACCCCGGGGAGCATCTTAACGACGCGCTTGAAGGCGACTTCGTCCCGGCGGTTGTAGATCACCTTCATGAAGGCGGCGACGTCTTTGATATGCGCCTGCTCGAAAAAGCGGAGTCCGCTCGTAATTTCGAAGGGGATGTTGCGATTGGTTAGCTCCAGTTGGAGCTCCATGGCATGAAAGTGGGCACGGTAAAGAACTGCGATTTCGTTGAGCTCGATGCCCTCGTCGCGAAGCTCGAGGATACGCTGAGCAATGAAAGCGGCCTGGGTATTGGGATCCTGGAGCGGCGCCAGGGCAGGGAGGTTCTCAGCGGCGGCGCGCCACGGGGCGAGGTTCTTCGTGAATTGCTCCGTATTTGGTGCGATTGCAGCGTTGGCAAGGGTGAGGATTTCAGGAACGGAGCGGTAGTTAGTCTCGATGATGAATTTTTTGGCGCCCTCGTATCGCTCGGGAAAGTCGAGAATGTTGCGAAAATCCGCGCCGCGCCAGGAGTAGATCGACTGGGCATCGTCTCCGACGACCATGAGGTTTCTCTGAGGAGCCGCTAGAAAATCGATGAGTTCGGACTGTACGGCATTGGTATCCTGATACTCATCAACGAGGACCCACTCGAACTGCTTCTGGTATTGCTCACGAATGCGTGGCTTCTCGTGAAAGAGCTGAAGCGGCTTAAGCAAGAGGTCGTCGAAATCCATCGAGTTGGTGGACTTTTTCTTTTCCTCATAGGCCTCTTCAATGAGCTCGATGGCTTCGAGGTGGTGGGCAAAATAGGAATAGCGTGCGAGGAGAATGTCTGCGACGCACTGGCCCGTATTGTTGGCGAGACTGAAAATGTCGCCGATGACGTCGGGTTTGGGAAAGCGAGTGCTCTTGGTGTCGATTTCACATTCTGCGATTACGGAACTGAGTAGGGACTTCTGGTCGTCCCGATCCATGATTGAAAAGTTACGCTCCCATCCCAGTTCCTGCGCATGTCGACGAAGAATGCGATTGCCTACGGAGTGGAAGGTTCCGCCCCAGATATCGCGAGTATCGTAGGGGGCGAGCTGCTCGACGCGCTCCAGCATCTCGCGAGCGGCTTTGTTGGTAAAAGTGAGCAGGAGAATGTTTTGCGCCGCTACGTCATGGTCGAGCAGCCAGGCGACCCGGTAGGTGAGTGTGCGGGTTTTTCCAGAACCGGCTCCTGCAATGACGAGAGATGGGCCGGGAGGAGCAGAAACGGCAGCATATTGCTCGGCGTTCAGCTCTTTCTTGTAATCGATGTCGGAGGCCGGTTTTCGGGGCGCTCGTTTGACGGTGTAGTCGCGGGCCATGGGGATCGGTGCCTGACGGCTCCGAACGGTGAACGTTCAACGTAGAAGTTTCAACGCTGAATTGATGAGGATCGGAAATCTCCGGTAAAAGTTGAACGTTCGCCCGAAGTTCACTCCTCACATCTTCCTCGCCGCTGCTTCAGCGAGCACGCTTCTTTCTCCATGCTGCAGTGTCACATGAGAACTGCAGGGTTCGTCGCGAAGGCGGTCACGGGTGTAGACGAGACCGTTGCTGAGTCGATCGACGTGGGGTTTATCGGTCGCGGATGTAGCAGAAGGCCTCCACTTCGACCATTCCGGATTCCAGAAGCAGACCGTAGACTTTCTTTCCTGCAGAATTGAGCTCCGAATCTGCTGCACCCCTGCGATTGCGGGGCTGCTTGCGTTTCCCTCCGGCTTTCTGGTCAGGATTGAGCAGGAATTCCAAGGCATCAAAATTCGGCTTGAGCCAGGGGGCGAGTTTTTCTTCGAGTGTGCCGGGAAGAAATCCGAGGGTATCTCCCAGCGGAATGACGGGGCGGCTGACTGTGATTCCATTGAACTCCCCGCAATAGGTTGCGTGAAGAGCGGAGGCGACGGCGAGAAAGGTTTTTCCGGTTCCAGCCTGCCCGCAGCAGGTGATCAGGGCGGCCTCGGGGTTCAAAAGTGCATTAATGAGGCATTGCTGCCCGAGGTTCAGGGGGCGCAGAGGGGTGCCTTTCTGAATTCGAATCTGGTCGGGGATGCAGAGCTTATGAT
>JAKMGR010000294.1 GCA_022424805.1 Verrucomicrobiales bacterium | reverse complement strand
CGTCGTCATCGAGAACTTTCTTGAATGGGCCTTTGTAAATGACTGCCTGATTTCGTTCGAGGCAGATGCCCTCCTTGCCTTTGTAGGCTTCGATTGTCATGCTGCGGAATTCGATCCCTTTGACGGTCTGCCATGGTTCTTCATCTAGCTTGAGAATTCGCACGCCGTAGAAGCCCGCGTCTTCGAATGCCTGGAGAAATTCGTCTTCGAGAAAGGCTCCCGAAATGCAGCCGCTCCAGAGTTCAGGATCGTTTTGCAGATCCCGCGGCACTTCTTCGTCGCAGACGATGTCAGATATGACGGCCCGTCCACCCCGCTTGAGGACGCGATGGATCTCCTCAAACATCTGGCGGCGATTCTCTTTGCAAACCAGATTGAGCACGCAGTTGGAAACGACGATATCGATCGAGTCGCTTTCGATGAGCGGCTTTTTGACGCGAAGCTCTGCTGCCAACTCTTCGGCGGCGAGGAAGCTGTTGGCATCGTCGACAGGCGATTCCTGGAGGCGTTCTTCCAAAGCATTGAGATCGAGACCGAGATCCTGGATGCGGCCCTTTCGAAACTCCACGTTATCGTAGCCGACTCTTTCCGCCACAATCGGCTGATTGCGGTATGCGACTTCGAGCATGTCATCGGTCATGTCGACGCCGATGACCTTGCCTTCGGCTCCGACGACCTGGCTTGCGATAAAGCAAATCTTGCCTGTACCACTTCCGAGATCGAGAACGGTTTCTCCTTCTTTTACCCACCGGCTTGGGTCGCCGCAGCCGTAGTCGCGTTCGATCACTTCGTCTGGAATGATCTCAAGATACTTTGTATCGTATTCGACGGGACAGCAGAGCGCTTCCTGGCGTGCGTTGGCGCCTTCGGCGTAGCGATCTTTGACGACGGATTCGATTTTCACAAGCGAAGGTGATGAGTCGGCAGGTGATAAAGAGATGGGGTCAGCAGAGTGATTGAGTGAGATTTTCTTTTCCATATCGGGAAAGTGTCAGGGGATCAGGAGAGCGAACCACCACAGGAGCTTCCGCTACCAGCGGTGCAACCAAAGCAATGGTTTCCGGTCAGGATCGGGTGCTTGGAAAAGGAGTCGAGATCAAGTTCCCATACCTTGACCGTTTTGTTGCCAGTTACGGGATTTTCGAGCGGGAGTTTGCTCATTTGGTTGAAGTCGCAGTCGTAGACTTCACCATCCCAACTGACGTTGATCGTGTTGCGGCACATCAGGCCGTCGACCGTGCCGGGATTGAAATGTGTCCGCAATAGCTGGAGATACTCCTGGAGTTCGCCGTTGCGCTTCAGGTAGGAAGCAAAGCGAGAGATCGGCATGTTCGCGATGCAGTAGAGCGAGTTGAAGTCGATGTCGAAATGCTTTTTCATCTCGCGCTTGTAATCAGCTTCGAGATCTGCTTGATCGGGTGGGAGGAAGGCTCCGTTCGGATTGTAGACGAAGTTGAGAACCAGTCTAGGATCGCGTCCGTAGCCAAGTTTATTCAATTTTTGAAAGGCAGAGATGCTGCGATCAAAAACGCCGTCGCCGCGCTGCTCGTTCACATTGCCGGGAGCATAGCAAGGCATGCTTGCGATGATTTCGACTTCGTTTTCAGCGAGGAATTCAGGAACCCATTCGTATCCGGGCTCATCAATGATCGTGGCATTGAGCCGGTCCATAACGCGACGAGGTTGCGAAAAATTGCGAACTGTCGAAACGAGTCGCCGAAAGTCCGGAATCATTTCCGGAGTTCCTCCGGTCAAGTCGAGCGTTGGAATGTCAGTCCTTTCATACCATTCCAGAATCTGATCGACCGTTTCACCGGTCATGATCTCTCTCCGCTTCGGTCCGGCGTTCACATGGCAGTGTAAGCAGGTCAGATTGCAAAGCTTGCCTGTGTTGAGCTGAAGAATCTCTGCCTGTGCCCGGCGAAGCGGCGCGGCAGCAGTCTCAAGGGCGAGTTCAAAGTCGTTTTTCCATTCGGAAATTACCATGTGAAAATCTGGTGGGACGAAATGGTTTCGAGAAACTTACTCGGGAGTCTCGCAGACTCTGTGCTGGGAGCGAGAAAAATCGAGAGTGAAAAAGGAAAGCTTTTTCTTGGAAACGGCGCCTCACTGGTTACGGTTCTCAGGTAATTGAGGCACCCCCTCGTTTTCTCCATATATGGATTGCTCGCAACAGAATATTGCCGACTCGCTCGTGAAGTCCTATCACGAAATCGGAGGGATTAATCGCATCGACAGTGCCAACCTGCCCTCGAAGCGTACCGTCACTGCTGTATGCGAACGGCTCATGCAGTTGCTTTTCCCCGGATACCACGACGAGGAACCCATTCCTGCAGAAGAGTTGGAAATGATAACCGGAGAGCGCATCGCCACGCTCGTGGAATCACTGGAGGTCGAAGTGGCAAAGACGCTGCGTCTGCGCGATGACGAGACTGGAGACACTCATTCAGGACTCGCGAAACAGGCTCGTGACCTGGTGTGCGAATTTATTGGACACCTTCCCGAGTTGAGAAGGCTTTTGCAGACAGACGTAGAAGCAGCCTACGAGGGCGACCCTGCGGCAAAGAATTTTGACGAGATCATTCTGGCGTATCCGTGCATCGAAGCGATTGCGATTCAGCGGTGCGCGCACTGCCTGTATAAGAGCGATATTCCGTTGATTCCCCGCATTATGACGGAGTATGCCCATAGCCTGACTGGCATCGACATCCACCCTGGCGCGACGATTGGTGAGTATTTCTTCATCGACCACGGAACGGGAGTCGTCATAGGGGAGACCTGCGTTATAGGTGCCCATGTGAAGCTCTATCACGGCGTGACTCTCGGTGCACGTAATTTTCCCAAGGACGAAAATGGTCGAATCGTGAAGGGCAACAAGCGTCATCCCAACGTCGAAGACAAGGTTGTGATCTATCCTCATGCTACCGTGCTCGGTGGGAAAACTACGATTGGCCACAGCACAACGGTCGGGGCGAACGTTTTCCTGCGTGAGAGCGTCCCGCCTGTGTCTTTTGTCACGACCGTCGGTGAGCAGCTCAATATTTTTAACAAGGAAACCGGAGAAGCGGTCGAGCCAATCGGCCCGGAAAAAGAGTAGATCATGGCAGAGCAGCTCGAGCTTTTCGGCAATAGCGACTTTCCTTCGTCTCATGAGTCAGAGGGGGGGAGTGCCGGAACGAGCGAAGAGCCAGCCGAGCCACCTACACCTACTCCCGCTCATCACGCACGCAATGCCGAGCAATCGGAAGATCCACCAGAGGGCTGCGTATGGGTCACGGTCGGTTTTGACAAGGATCTCACTAGTCAGGCAGCCGAGCATGCCCAGCGTCTCGGGCTCGATGAATTGGCCAAGTCAGTCGAGGTGGTCTGGAACAAGCGGATGCGAACTGCCGCAGGTCGTGCCTTTTACCAGACGGGTAGAATCGAGCTGAATCCAAAACTTCAGACACTGCCCGAGGAGCGGCGGGATCAGGAGATTCGGCAGACTTTTCTTCACGAGATGGCGCATCTCGTCTCCTTCGGCCGCAACAAGGGGAAGCGGATTCAGCCCCATGGCCCGGAATGGAGAATGGCCTGCGCAGATCTCGGAATTCACGGAGAAGATCGTTGTCACGATCTGAATTTTCAGCCAAGACGACAAAAGCGAAAATACGCGTACGTATGTCCTGTCTGCGAGACAGAGGTCAAACGTGTGCGCAGGTTGACAAGAAAAGTGGCCTGCTTCGTATGCTGTAAAAAACACGCCGGTGGAAAATTCGATTCCCGTTTTGTCCTGCAGGAGTGGAAGCTGGGGTAGATCAGAGATCCAAGATCCCGGCCGCCGCGCGGAAAACAAACCCTGTTGACGGGCACCCCTGATCCTGTTGGGTCGATTACCTGACCCTGTTCGATCATACGCAATCAGCAGGCAGATTCGCCTTTGCTTCCCTTTTCGATTCGCTACCGTAGCTATCATGAAACCCCTGCTTCTTGCGTCGCTTATACTGGCTTCTGTCTTTCCCCTTTCCGCTGATGATGGTTGGGTCGATTTTTTCGGGGGTGGCTCCACAGATGGCTGGGCGCCTCGGGACGACGTGGAAACTTTCGAAGTGAAGGACGGCGTCGTCCATCTTCTCGCCACGAACAATGTCTGGGTCGTTTCCGATGTCGAGATGGGTGACTTCGAACTGACCGCCGAGATCATGCTCCCGGCCGATGCGGCTGAGAAAAAGCTCAACTCCGGCCTCGCTTTTCGACTTGTTGGCGAAGAGGGTAAGCCGAAGGGATACCAGTGCGAAGTGGAAGCTCCCTCACCTGGGCAGAACGGTGGTGTCTATGGAATTGGCATGGGTGGTTGGCTTTATCCGAAGAAAGAAGAACAATCGGCCTTTTCGCAGTCGATAGAGGGCATTATCAAGGATGGGGAGTGGAACAACTATCGGGTGGTCTGTCAGGGTCCAAAAATCGAGACCTTTGTGAATGGGAAAGCCATTTCTAAAATCGAGGATTCGCAGTCGCTGAAAGGATACTTTGGCATTCAGCATCATGGCAAAGGCGGCACCGTAAAATTCCGAAATGTCCGGGCGAGGGAGCTTCCGTCACCGAGTCCTGCCGCCAGCAACTCTGAGCGACCCAATATTCTCTGGATCACTGCCGAGGACATGAGCCCGACGCTTGGGTGCTATGGCGACGAGTATGCGACAACGCCCAATCTCGACGCTTTTGCGAAGGAGTCAGTGCGCTACACCAATGCTTTTTCGGCAGCGCCGGTTTGCTCTCCTTCTCGCTCGACACTGATTACCGGGATGTGGGCACCAAGCCTTGGGACAAGCCAGATGCGGTCCGGCTTTCCTTTGCCTGGCGAGGTCAAAGGCTTCCCTTCTTATCTTCGCGAGTCAGGATACTTCACGACAAACAATGTAAAGACAGACTACAACACGATTCACGCGCAGCGGCTCATCGAGGAGTCCTGGGATGAAAGCAGTGCGACCGCCCACTGGCAATCGGAGGGACGAAAAGACGGGCAGGCATTCTTTTCCGTCTTTAACCACATGGTTTCGCATCAGTCGCGGACGATGGTCTGGCCCTACGAGGCATTTCAAGAGCACGTGCAGTCCGATCTGTCAGCCAAAGAGCTTCACAACCCTGACAAAGCGCCCATTCCTCCCTATTATCCGGACACCGAAACCGTTCGCAAAACCGTCGCACGTTTTTACGACTGCGTGACTGTGATGGACAAGCAGGTCGGACATCTTCTCGAACAGTTGGAAGAGGATGGACTCGCCGAGAATACGATCGTTTTCTTCTACTCCGATCACGGCTCGGGAATGCCGCGGCACAAGCGCCTGCTCCACGACTCGGGGATGCACGTACCATTGATAATCCGTTTCCCAGAAAAGTGGAAGCACCTCGCACCAGCAAAGCCGGGCGAGACCGTGGATAGGCTTGTCACCTTCGTCGACTATCCGAAAACAGTGCTTTCGATGTTGGGTCTTGATGTTCCCGATTACATGCAGGGCGACGTTTTTCTCGGCGAAGACACAGTGGAAGAGCCGGAGTTCGTCTACGGATTCCGCGATCGGGTCGATGAGGTTTTTGACGCATCCCGCTCGGTTAGGACGAAGGAATATCTATACATCCGAAACTACTATCCGCATCTGTCATGGAATCCTCCCAGTGTCTTTTCTGATCTCGGAGAGATCCGTCGCGACATCACAAAACACGCTGCGGAAAACGGAGAGAAAATGACCGACGCGCAACGTCACTACGCGGGTCCAACTCGACCGCCCGAAGAATTTTATGATGTGGAGGCAGATCCACAGAATGTGAAAAATCTCGCGGTAGGCGATGTGCCTGACGAAACCCAGAAAGAGATCGACCGGCATCGCGAATTGTTTCGCAAGAAGCGGATGAAGATCCTCGACCTGGGAGTCATCCCGGAAACTGTCATGGCCAATTTTCTCGACGAGGAAAGGGAGCCGATGCGATCGATCATGGAAGGGAAGTCCGATCACCAACCTGACCTGGAGGCGGCGTGGGACGCAGCTGACCTGGTCGGGCTGGGAACAAAAGAGCAATTGATAGAAGCCCTCGATTCCGGCGAAGACTACGTGCGATTCTGGGCCGTGATCGGATTGCGAAATCTCGCCCCCAATGATGCCGGACTGTTGGAAGAACTCTTCGATACGATGGACGATATCTCGCCAGCAGTGAGAATCGAGATGGCATTCTGGATGGCCGAAGCTTCGGAAGAGCATCGTATGGCAGCTTTGCGGGTTCTCGGGCGGGAATTGGAGAACCCGGACTGGTGGACAGCTTTGCGAGCCTGTCGTTCCTTTGAGTTGTTGGGAGAAAAAGCGCGACCCATGCTTCCCTTCCTGAAGAGGGTGTATCGAATCACAAGAAACGCCCCGGGAGATCAAAATTTCTTTCTCGCATTTTCATCCGGTGCTTTTCTCGAAAAGCTCGGAGAGACAACCCAGCCATGGGATTTTACACCGAAGGCGGGGAGTTTTTCTGCGGACCCGCCCCCGAAGAAAGAAGAGTAGGGCTTTTGCAAGCGAAGTTGGGGAACTTGGAAAAGTTCCAGCTGATGCAGAGCGAGTGTATGATCTCAGGGCGTTCGTTTCGGAAGATTTCCATCTTCCGCTACAGGGTTCCGCAAAAAAACAGCCGGACAGGCAACCTGATTCGGTGACCCTGGCCGGCTGCTTTCTCGAAAGAGGCGCTTTTGGCTGCGCTTCTTTTTCGGATTCCCCTGATTGATTGCGGTTTCCTTGCGGAGTTTGAAAATGTCACTCTCCACGCGGTTCAATTAGGGAATCGACGAGTGGTCTGTCGTGATTGAGAAAATTCGACTTTTTTTCACAATCGTGCGGTTTCTGGTCTGGAATCCTTTACACCTTCCCCAAATTCCCTACGGTTCCCAACCAATGCCTAAACGACAGAAATGGATTGTGGCTCCTTCGCCGGCCCCGGATCTCATCCAGCAATTTGCAGAGGATCTGTCGCTGTCTCCCGTTGTCGTTGGTCTGGCAATGCAGCGTGGGTTTGTAGAGCACGAAACGCTCGAGAAATTTTTCTATCCGCGCCTCAGTGATCTTGGGAATCCGTTTTCTCTGCCCGGGGTGACCAAAGCGGGCGAGCGAATCCTCCAGGCTGCAGATGACGGGGAACGCGTCGTTCTTTTTGGGGATTACGATGTCGATGGCGTCAGTTCGATTGCTTTGCTTGATTCGATTCTTTCCGCCTACGGGATTGAAACAAAACGCTTCGTTCCTACGCGTCTCGAAGAGGGATACGGGCTTAGCCAGAAGGGAATTGAGAATGCGATTTTCGAATTTGATCCCGCTCTCTTAATTGCCGGAGATTGCGGCACCAACTCTCGGGATGAGGCACAGACGCTGAAGGAGCGCGGAATCGATCTCATCATCCTCGATCACCACGAACCATCTTCCGAAGGAACGGCGGAGTGCGTTTCACTGGTGAACCCCAAGCTGGGCGACGACTTCCACTACCTCTGCACCGCCGGAGTGGTATTCAAAATCGCTCACGCTCTGTTGAAGACGCGACCGCTCTCCGAGTTCGATCTCAAGGATTACATGGATCTGGTCGCGCTCGGGACTATCGCTGATATTGTCCCGCTCGAGGAGGAGAATCGAATATTTGCCCGTCGCGGATTGGCTCAGCTCGATCACACGATTCATCCGGGGATAAAAGCCCTCAAGGAAATCGCCGGTGTGAAATCGCCGGCACGATCCAATGATGTGGGATTCAAGCTCGGCCCCCGATTGAATGCTGCCGGACGCCTCGATACTGCGGCGACCTCGCTTGACCTATTACTTTGTCAGGATCCAGGAGAGTCGCGTACCCTTGCCGAGTCCCTCGATCAGCAGAATCGGGATCGGCAGGAACTGGAGCTTCGGACGCGGGAGGAAGCCGAGAAAATGATCGAAGATCTCACGCCCGAGCAGCGCGAGCATGGAATCGTCGTTGGTGCGCGCGGATGGCATCCGGGAGTGGTCGGCATCGTCGCATCACGAATCTCGAAACGGTATCATCGCCCCACCTTCATCGTCGGGATCGACGAAAACGGATTGGGTAAGGGAAGTGGACGAAGCATCGAAGGCGTCTCGCTCGTCCGCGCCCTCGAAGCATCGAACGAAGTGATTGAAGCGGGCGGCGGACACGAGATGGCAGCGGGGGTGAGCGTTCGTGAAGAAAATCTCGATGCTTTTCGTGAGTCATTCATCCGGGATGTACAGGATCAAATCGAGGGCGACACGCTGACGCCAAAACTCTGCATCGATGCCGAGATCCCATTTTCCCAGCTATCGCTCGAGCTTCTCGAAAGCTACGAACTGCTCCGTCCCTTCGGAGCCGGGAACCCTCAGCCGCTCTTCATGTCATCTGGGATCGAGATCAGCGGCAAACCACGAGTTATCAAAAACAAGCACCTCAAATTCTGGTTTCTTCAAGAAGGTTGCGAGCAGGAGGGGATTTACTTCAACTCCGCCGGCCTCGATCTGCCAGATCCCCCCTGGGACATCGCGTTCACGATCGACCGCAACGAATGGCGCGGTATGGTGAAACTGAATATGGTCGTGCAGGCGGTGCGGAGGGCTGGGTGAGGTTGGTCAAGGAATTGCGATTGATTTTGAGAAGCTCTGGAAGTTGGTAATCAATGCTCCCAACAACCGGAGCGGGCACACTATTCATGGTCCCGATCATTGGCTGCGAGTGGAGCGAAACGCATGTATTCTCGCGAATCGGACTTGCTCGTCTGCGCCTGCACTTGGCACACAGGCGGGCTTCACCATGATGATGCGACGATCGGAACCTGTTGGGATGCTGACCGATCGGACATTGAGCGGGCAGGAGTCATACCCAATGCTAAGTTTATGAGCACAGATTCTGGCCGTGAAATCGGTAACCACGGTAGTGTTAAGCCTTCGCTGGATTTTGCGAAACCGCATATCGTGGACCCGGAAAACCATCACGTTCGAACAAGGGAATTCACAGATTGGTAATCCAGTGGGTTCACCGCTTCTTAAGCACCTTCTCCAACACCTCATCCACCGTGCCCACCGGAATAATCGTCAGCTTCTTCTTCGCGCTCTCCGGAATGTCGGGAACGTCTTTTTCGTTCATCTTGGGTATGAGAATGGTTTTGATGCCGGCTTGAACGGCGCCGATCGCTTTCTCCTTCAGGCCGCCGATGGGCAGGACGGTGCCGCGCAGGTTGATCTCGCCGGTCATGGCAATGTCTTTATCGACGCGCTTTCCGGTGAAGAGAGAGGCGAGAGCAGTGTGCATCGCAGCACCGGCTGATGGGCCGTCTTTGGGAACGGCGCCGGCGGGAACGTGGACGTGGATGTCGTATTTTTTGAAATCTTCGTGATCAATTCCGAGATCTTCGGCCCGGTTGCGAACGAGGCTCCACGCTGCCTGCATCGATTCTTTCATGACGTCGCCAATCTGGCCGGTCAGTTTGATGTTCCCGTTTCCTGCATAGCGAAGGGCCTCAATATTGAGCACTTCTCCGCCGACGGTGGTGTAGGCGAGTCCGTTGACGACGCCGGGTCGACTGATTCGCATCTTTGTTTCGCGAGCGTAGCGTGGCGGACCGAGGACTTCTTCGACGTATTCGGGCGTAATCTTGACCTCCGTTTTGGCATGGAGTGCGACTTTTGCGGCAACGGAGCGGCAGACGCTGCCGATTTCTCTTTCGAGATTTCGGACGCCGGCTTCGCGTGTGTAATCTTCGATGACCTTGCGGAGTGCGATCCTGCCCCAGCGACACTGCTTTACTTTGAGACCGTTTTCCTTGAGCTGGCGTTTCACGAGGTAGCGGCTTGCGATCTCGAGCTTTTCTTCCTCGGTATAGCCGGGAAGATGGATCACTTCCATGCGGTCCCTCAGGGGGGCGGGAACCGGATAGATGGTGTTCGCGGTGGAAATGAAAATTACTTGGCTGAGGTCAAAAGGCACGTCGAGATAGCGATCTACGAACTCGTGGTTCTGCCGCGGATCAAGCACCTCGAGAAGGGCACTTGCAGGATCACCCCGGAAGTCGTTTCCGATCTTGTCGACTTCGTCCAGCATGATGACGGGGTTTCTCGTGCCGACTCGTCGGATTTCGTGGATGAGTCGTCCCGGCATGGATCCGATGTAGGTGCGTCGGTGGCCACGAATTTCCGCTTCGTCGCGAATGCCGCCAACGCTGATGCGCGCAAACTCGCGACCCAGGGCATCGGCAATCGACTGTCCGAGGCTGGTTTTGCCCACTCCGGGAGGACCCAGTAAACAAAGAATGGGGCCGCGCCCATCTGGGTTCAATTTTCTCACGGCAAGATATTCAATGAGGCGTTTTTTCACCTTTTCCAATCCGTAGTGATCGCGATCGAGTGTCTCCTGGGCAAGGCTGAGGTCATCGTGATCCTCGCTGAGTTTGTTCCACGGCAATTCAGCAACAGTTTCGAGGTAGCTGACGATAACGGAGTGCTCCGGGCTCGCTGCAGGGATGATATCAAGCCGCTTCAATTCGCGCTCGGCCGCTTCCATTACCTCCTCGGGTAAATCGGCTGCTTCAAGGCGCTCGCGCAGGTCTTCACTTTGTTCTTCGGTGCCATCGCCTTCACCGAGTTCACGCTGGATTGCCCGCAGTTGCTCCCGGAGATAGGCACGACGTTGGGCGTCGGAAAATTCATCTTCGACATCGTCACGGAGCTTTTGCTGGAGCTCGGCGATGTGCAGCTGGTTGTTGAGGATGTGCTGAACCGTATCCGCTCGTTTTGATACGCGTGTCTCTTCTAGCAGAGATTGCTTTTGCGAGAGGTCGAGACTGAGATTGGTTGCGAGGAAGTCCGTAAGGATAGAAGGGGAATCGATTCCGTTGAGAGCCTGGGTTGCTTCGTCCGGAATGTTGGGATTCGTCTCGATGAACTTCTGCGCCGACTCGCGCAAATTGCGAAGGGTCGCCTTCCAGACGTCTCCGTCTTTTGGGAATTTGTTCTCCAGAATTTCGAATTCGGCCCGGAGATACGGCTCGGAACTCACGAACTTGGTGAGCTTGATTCGCTCGACGACCTGGATGAGAACGAGGATGTCGCCATCGTCCTGCTTCATCATGCGAAGCACGTTCCCGAGAACGCCCACCTTGTGAATCTGCTTCGGTCCGGGCACATCGACTTCAGAGTCGTGTTGTGTCGAAAGTCCAAGAAGGCGGCCAGTCGGCAACAACTCTTCCAGCA